>JAPSIX010000201.1 GCA_031178475.1 Microbacterium sp.
AGGAGACCCTTCGCCGCAAGAACGCCACCAATCCCGAGTGGCCGATCGCCCACGTCGTGCTGCACGGCCAGACCCGCGACCAGTTCATGGCCCGGCACAAGGCCAACCACGCGCAGCTCGTCTACGCGCCCGACGCCGAGACGGCCGACAAGGCGCTGATCGCCAAGGCCGCGATGTTCGACGGCATGGGCATCAAGGTGAACCTCGCCGGAGACGTCGCGCTCTGACGCTGCGCCGGCACACTTTGGGGGTCGGACGAGCGGCTAGGCGGGCGGCAGCCGCAGCACGTCCGACTCGCCGGCGGCGAGGTCGTCGGCGAGCCGGATGCTGCGGGCCAGGTCGTCCAGGGCGGGCTCGAGCGTCCCGAAGCGAGAGCGATCGCTGCCCACGGCGGTGAGGGTGACGAGGTGTGTGCCGGTGTCCCACGTGTACGTGGCGGTCGGCGGGGATGCGGGACCGGGTGGCGTCGGCATCAGCAGCTTCTCGCCCACGCCGAGCGGGGTGGGGAAGCTCTGGGTGTCGTCGTACTCCATCGGCATCATGGCGCGCGCCGTGCGCAGCTGGGGCGTCAGCTGCTGCACCGTCGCCATGGCCACGACGAGATCGGGCTCGGCACGCCACGTCCATGCCAGCACCCGGCCGTCGGCCTTGCGCATCGCCAAGGGTGCGGCCTGACTCGCGACCCAGGCCCCGAACCGCGAGCCGGGTCGGGCTTCGCCGCCCACGGCAGCTCGGGCCTGGCCCATCAGCATCCGGATCGCTGCCTTGCGATGGCGCCGTCCCCGCCAGCCGAACGACTCGGTCACGGGGATCCACACTCGAGGGTCGGCCGATGAGATCAAACGCATGCTGCCCACGCTACGGGAGTGACCGGCGCGAGGGCTGGGAGCGACAGCGGAACGCCTCACTCGCCGCGGCACGCCCCTCGGGTAGAGTTGCCAGCGCCCAGAAGGCCATGAGCTACAGATAGGCAGCCACCCCGTGACATCTTCCGACGACCATCCTGCCCCGAAGGCACCGGCACCCGACGCTCGTCCGCTGAAGATCCTCATCGGGTGCGACACGTTCGCGCCCGACATCAACGGGGCCGCCCGCTTCGCCGAGCGGCTCGCCGCCGGCCTCGTCCAGCGCGGACACGACGTGCATGTCGTCGCGCCGAACACGGCCTACCGTCGCTCCGAGCCGCACACCGAGATCATCGAGGGCGAGCCGATGACACTGCACCGGCTGCCGTCGGTACGCTGGCTCCCGCACGACTGGCTGCGCTTCGTGTGGCCGACGCGGTCGAAGCACTACGCCCGAAAGGTGCTCGACCGGGTGAAGCCCGACGTCGTGCACATCCAGTCGCACATCATCATCGGCCGTGGCCTGATGCGGATCGCCCACCAGCGCGGCATCCCCGTCGTCGCCACCAACCACGTGATGGCGGAGAACATCCTCGATCACACGGCCATGCCGGACTTCATCAACGAGCCGGTGCTGAAGCTGGCCTGGGCCGACGCGAAGCGCACCTTCGGGATGGCGCGCGCAGTCACCACGCCGACGCGCAAGGCGGCCGACTTCCTTGAGCGGACGATCGACATCTCCGGCGTCGTGCCCATCAGCTGCGGCATCGACCGCACCAACTACACCCCGATCGTCGCCCCACGCGAGCAGAACCGCATCATCTTCGTCGGGCGTCTCACGGCCGAGAAGCACGTCGATGTCCTTCTCCGCGGAGTCGCGAAGCTCGACTCCAGCCTCGACGCGCACTTCGACGTCGTCGGTGGGGGTGACCAGCGCAAGAGCCTGGAGCACCTCGCGCACGAGCTCGGCATCGGGGAACGCGTCACCTTCCACGGCCGGGTCAGCGAGGACGAGCTGCGTCGCCTCTACTCCCAGGCATCCGTCTTCGCGATCGCGTCGATCGCCGAGCTGCAGTCGATCGCCACGATGGAGGCGATGGCCTCGGCGCTGCCGGTGGTGGGCGCGAATGCGGTCGCGCTGCCGCACCTCGTGCACGACAGCGAGAACGGCTACCTGTTCGAGCCGGGCAACGTCG
Organism: Microbacterium sp.; assembly: GCA_031178475.1. Classification (GTDB taxonomy): domain Bacteria; phylum Actinomycetota; class Actinomycetes; order Actinomycetales; family Microbacteriaceae; genus Microbacterium. Next base: position 2,042 of record JAPSIX010000201.1, read on the forward strand.
ACGACCTCGCCGACAAGCTCACGCGGGTGCTCAGTGCTGCCCCCGAAGAGTACGAGCGGATGCAGCGTTGTTCGCTCGAGGGCGTTGCCGTGCACGACATCAACCGCACGCTCGACACGTTCGAGGCGCTGTACCGGGGCGAGCCGCTTCCCGCCTGAGGGCGCGTCAGCCGCCGATCAGCAGACCGGCGATCCCGGTGCTGGCCCACACGATCAGGATCCCCAGCACGTGCACGGCGCCGACGCCGATCGCGATGCCGGCGAGTACCGGCTGCGCGCCGCGACGCGCCGCCATCACACCCAGCACGAGCGCGGCGGCGGCGAGCAGGATGCCGATGATGCCGCGCACCAGGTGGAGCACCGAGTACAGCGAGTAGATGCCGGGCCCGCCGAGCGGCACCATGATCGTGGTGCCCACGGTGAACAGCAGGTCGACGACCACAAGCACGATGGCCACGAGGAACGCTGTGCGGCCGAGCGTTCCGGTCGAGGGTGCTGTAGCCGCTGCTCCGGTGCGATAGGGGTGCGGAGGCGTCTGGTCGGCAGTCATCCCCTGAGCATACGGTCGCAACCGTCAGCGGTACAGGAAGGTTGCGCCCGGCTGGTGGATGGGATCGACGCCCGGCGCGCGGGTCCGGTCGGTGGGCACGGCACGGTATCCGTCGCGGCGAACCTCGACGATGGTGGCGACGATGGCCCAGCCGATGAGGGCGAGGAGAAGGATGGCGATGAACATGGCAGAAACGCTACGATGAGAGGAAAACCGGCACGAGTGGCCGGAACGACATCATTCGCACGAATCCTGCCAAGGGAGTTCTGATGAAGACGGTCGCCTGCGTCATCGATGACGGATTCGCGCCCTTCGAGTTCGGCGTCGCCTGCGAGGCGTTCGGGCTCGACCGCAGCGACGACGGTGTGCCCAACTTCGACTTCCGCGTCGTCGCCCCGACACCGGGACCCGTGCTGTCGAAGCTCGGGTTCTCGGTGAACGTCGATCACGATCTGTCGTTCGCGCACACCGCCGATCTGGTGGTGTTCTGCCCCGTTCCCCGAGAGAAGTGGACCCAGATCGATCCGCGACTCACGGACCTGGCCCGCGCGGCCGTCGCTCGCGACGCGTGGGTGCTCAGCGTGTGCAGCGGGTCGTTCGTGCTCGGTGCCGCCGGCGTGCTCGACGGCAGACGGGCGACCACGCACTGGATGTACGCGCACACCATGGCCGCGATGTACCCGCAGGTCGACATCGACCCCGACGTGCTGTTCGTACAGGACGGCCGCATCATCACCAGCGCCGGCACGGCGGCCGGCATCGACGCCTGCCTGCACCTGCTGCGCATCGAGCTCGGCGCCGAGGTCGCCAATCGCATCGCGAAGCGGATGGTCGTTCCGCCGCAGCGCGACGGCGGACAGGCGCAGTACATCGATCGTCCCCTGCCGGCCGAACCCAGCGACTCCCTCGCCGTCGTGGC
>JAPSIX010000202.1 GCA_031178475.1 Microbacterium sp.
ACCATCGCGTCGACGACGAACAGCACGACATCCGACAGGTCGATCGCGACCTCGGCCTGAGCGGCGACCGAGCGGTCGATGCCCCTCGCGTCCGGCTCCCACCCGCCGGTGTCGACCAGCGAGAAGCGCCGGTCCATCCACTCCGCCTTGTACGTCACCCGGTCGCGCGTCACACCGGGGGTGTCCTCGACGACGGCCTCGCGGCGGCCGAGGATCCGGTTCACGAGCGCTGACTTGCCCACGTTCGGGCGACCCACGATCGCCACCACCGGCAGCGCCGGCAGGTACTCGATGCCGTCTTCGCCGAGCGTGACGCCATGCAGCAGATCCGCGTCGTCCTCGTCGAGCTCGTAGTCGGCGAGCGAGGCGCGCAGCGCCTGGGCGCGCTGTTCGGCGAGCTCCTCGTCGAGCTCGGCCATCTTCTCGGCGAGCTGGTCGGGATTGCCTTCGTACTCGTCCTCAGCCATTGTCCGTTCCTCTTTCCACACCGCGCCGCCGTGCGATGACCGCGAGTACGGCATCGATGGTCTGCGCGAAATCAAGTTCTGTCGAGTCGACGACATCCACGCCGGGGGCGGCATTGAGGAAGTCGACCACACTGCTGTCGGAGGCGTCGCGCTTGTGCAGCGCCTCGGCGACCGTCACCGCGTTCTCTCCGGCCAGTTCTGCCGCCCGGCGCGCGGCGCGCACCTCAGGCGCCGCCGTCAGCAGGATGCGCACGGGCGCATCCGGTGCGACGACGGTGGTGATGTCGCGGCCCTCGACGACGACCGCGGGGTACTCGGCCTCCGCGACGACGCGGCGGAACATCTCGTTCACCTGCACCCGCACCTCGGGCACGCGGGCGACGCCGCTCACCGCGGCCGAGACCCGCGACTCGCGGATCGCGTCGGTCACATCGACGTCCCCCACGAGCACCCGACGGTCGTCCGGATCCAGCCGCTGCGCGAGCGGAAAATCGGATGCCGCGCGGCGCACCGCCTCGGCATCCGCCGTGTCAGCCCCGCTCTCGAGGACGTGCCAGGCGAGAGCCCGGTAGGCGGCGCCGGTGTCGAGGTAGCCGAATCCGAGCTGGCGGGCGATCGCCTTGGAGACGCTGGACTTGCCGGAGCCGGCGGGGCCGTCGATCGCGATGAAGTCGACCTTCTTGGCGGGCCCTTCGACCGGATCAGGGACCCAGGTGTGTCCGTCAGTCATTCGTGTTCCCCGCAATCCGCCATCCGCGTTCCTCGAGTCCTTCGATCGCGCCGCGCAGCGACGCCGGGGCCACGCTGATCTCGGCGAGGCCGAACTGCGCGCCCGGCGAGTGCTCCAGGCGCAGGTCCTCGACGTTGACGCCGAGCTCGCCGAGCTCGCCGAACAGGCGCCCGAGCTGACCGGGCGTGTCGTCGACCATGACGACGACCTGCTCGAACCGGCGGTTCTGACCGTGCTTGCCGGGCAGCCGCTCCACGCCCTCGTTACCCTGCCGGATGGCATCCGCCACCGTGCGGCGGGCGCCGGGCGCATCCGGCTGACGCAGCGCCGACGCCACGCTGTGCAGGTCGTCGGCGAGCGCGTCAAGCACCTCCACCACCGGCTCGGCGTTGGCGCTGAGGATCTGCACCCACAGCTCGGGAGCGGATGCCGCGATGCGTGTCGTGTCGCGCACGCCCTGACCGGCAAGACGCAGCGCGCCCTCGTCGGCGGCGGCGAGCCGCGCGGCGAGCAGGCTGGCCACCACCTGGGGCACGTGCGATGTGAGCGCGACCGAGCGGTCGTGCTCCTCGGGGGTCATCTCCAGCGGCATCGCGCCGAGATCCAGCGCGAGCGCCTCGACCAGTGCGAGGTCGGCGGCGCGGGTCTGCTCATCGCGGCAGACGACCCACGGACGCCCGATGAACAGGTCGGCGCGCGCCGAGATGGCGCCACCGCGCTCGCGACCGGCGAGCGGGTGGGAGCCGATGTAGCGGGTCAGGTCGACGCCGCGCCGGGTCAGTTCGTGGAACGGCTCGAGCTTGACGCTGGCGACGTCGGTGATGACGGCATCCGGGTATCGAGTGAGTTCCGCCTCGATGACGTCGGCGGTGACGTCGGGCGGCACCGCCACGACGACCAGGGCGGGACGGTCGTCGGGAGCCTCGGCGCGGCCGGCGCCGTAGTCGATGGCGAGGCGCAGCTGGGCGGGCGAGGCGTCGGCGAGGACGACATCCACGCCCTTGGCCCGCAGGGCATGGCCGATGCTCGAGCCCAGCAGCCCGGCCCCGACGACGCGCACGGTGCCCGAGATGCGGGCGGCGACACCGGATGCCGGATCGGCATGGCTGCGCGCCCGAGGGGAATCGTTCACGTGGTCTCCTGCTTGTCGTCTGTGCCCGCATCCGCAGGGGAATCCTGGCGCGCGAGAGTCAGCAGCGCACCACGCTCGATTTTAGTCAGCTCGCGGGTCTTCCCCGCCGGGAGCGTTCCCAGGTGCAGCGGGCCGAACTGGCGCCGGACCAGCTCGATGACGGGGTGACCGACCGCGGCCATCATGCGCCGCACGATGCGGTTGCGCCCGGAGTGCAGGGTGAGCTCGACCAGGCTGGCAGCGCGGCCATGGGTCGCTGAGCCTGTCGAAGCGTCGAGCAGGCGCGCCTTGTCGGCCTTGATCGGCCCGTCCTCGAGTTCGATCCCGCGGGTCAGCTTCGCGATCGTCTGGGCGGTGACGGCGCCTTCGACCTTGGCGATGTACACCTTGGTCACCCCGAACGACGGGTGCGCGAGAACGTGCGCGAGCTCACCGTCGTTGGTGAGGATGAGCAGCCCGCTGGTGTCGGCATCCAGCCGCCCGACGTTGTACAACCGCTCGGGCCAGTCCTTCGTGAACTGACGCAGGTCGGGCCGGCCCTGCTCGTCGCGCATCGAGCTGACCACGCCGGTGGGCTTGTTCAGCATCACGTAGCGCTTGGAGACGTCCAGCTGCACCGCGGTGCCGTCCACATCGACGAGGTCGTGCTCGGGGTCGATGCGGGTGCCCAGTTCGGTGACGGTCTTGCCGTTCACGCGGATGCGCCCCTCGACGATGTACTGCTCGACCACCCGGCGCGACGCCACGCCCGCGTTCGCCAGCACCTTCTGAAGGCGCACGCCCTCGGCATCCGTCATCGCAGAGTCCCTTCGTCGAAACCATCAGCGCCGTCGTCGAGCAGCGGCGAGATCGGCGGCAGCTCGTCGATCGAGTTGATGCCGAGGTGCTCGAGCAGCGCGTCGGTGGTGCCGTAGTTGATCGCCCCGGTCTCGGCATCTGCGAACAATTCGGTGATCAGCCCGCGGGCGAGGAGCGTTCGCACGACCGAGTCGACGTTCACGGCGCGGATCGACGCGACCTGCCCTCGCGTGACCGGCTGCTTGTAGGCGATCACGGCGAGGGTCTCGAGCGCGGCCTGCGACAGGCGCGCCGGCGCCTGCCCACCCACGAAGTCGGCGACGAGATCGTCGTGGTCCTCGCGGACGTAGAACCGCCAGCCGCCGCCCACCTCACGCA
>JAPSIX010000203.1 GCA_031178475.1 Microbacterium sp.
CGGCGCAAATCGCTCGCCGAACTGCCCGCGCTGGATCCGCGCATCAAGTACACCGCCACCTACTACGACGCATCCATGCACGACCCGGAGCGCCTTGCGCTGGACGTTCTGCAGGACGGCCGCTCGGCCAACGCGAACTCGTTCGCGGTGAACTACGTCGAGGCAGTCGGCCGGCGCGACCGCGAGGTCGTCCTCCTCGACCACGAGAGCGGCGAGGAGTTCACCGTCGCCGCCGACGTGATCGTGAACGCGTCCGGGCCGTGGACCGACCTGACCAACGAAGCGCTCGGCGACGAGACGCGGTTCATGGGCGGCACCAAGGGTTCGCACATCGTGCTCGACCATCCCGAGCTGCTGGCGGCAACGCAGGGACGCGAGATCTTCTTCGAGCACTCCGATGGGCGCATCGTGCTGATCTACCCGCTCAAGGGGCGGGTGCTCGTCGGCACGACCGACATCGACGCGGACCCGCGCGAGCCCGCCCGGTGCACCGAGGAGGAGGTCGACTACTTCTTCGACCTGATCCATCACGTCTTCCCGAAGATCGCCGTCTCCCGTGAGCAGATCGTGTACCGGTTCTCCGGCATCCGGCCGCTCCCCCGCCACGAGGACACCGCTCCGGGCTTCGTCTCGCGCGACTACCGCGTCGAGCTCGACGACAGCGGCGACATCCCGCTGCTCAGCCTCGTCGGCGGCAAATGGACGACGTTCCGTGCTCTGGGCGCTTCCCTGTCGGACCGCGTGCTCGGCGTGCTTGGGCGCCCTAGGAAGGTGTCGACGGTCGGGATGCCGATCGGCGGAGGCCACGGGTTCCCCCGCACTGTGCGCGCCCGCGAAGCCTGGAAGAAGACCAACCTCCCCGGCGCCGGCGAACGGGGCGACCAGCTGCTCACCCGCTACGGTACGCGCGCAGCTGAAGTGTGGGAGTTCATCAGCGAGGGCGAGGACCGCCCGCTGGCGAACGGGGCGCTGTCCACGAGGGAACTGGACTGGATGGTCGACCACGAGCTCGTCGTGCGACTCGCCGACATCGTGCTCCGGCGCACCAGCATCGCCTTCGTCGGAGATGTCGACACCGCCTTGCTCGACGAGCTCGCCGCCGCGCTGGCCTCGATCCTGGACTGGACTCCGGAACGGCGGTTCGATGAGGTCGAAGCCGCTGTGAAGCTGCTCAACGACGCCCACGGGCTGTCGCTCCCCATGCCTGCCCGCCCCTGAGCGGCGCAGTCCGCCCGACCAGGGCGGATCCTGTTGAAGATGCGCCGGCGAAGACCCGCCGGCGCGAAGAAAGGTCAAAGAAGACATGACGGACATCAATCTCGGGCTCTACTTCCTCTCAGAGCTCGTCGGCACGGCCATGCTGGTCCTGCTGGGTTGCGGCGTTGTCGCGAACGTCGCATTGGCGCGGAACAAGGGCTATGGCGGCGGATTCCTGATGGTCAACTGGGGATGGGGGCTGGCGGTCTTCGCCGGTGTTCTCGTCTCCTCCTATTCCGGAGCCCTCATCAACCCGGCCGTGGCGATCGGCATGCTCATCGCCGGGAAGATCGACTTCGTGATGTTCCTCGTCGCTGTGGCGGCGGAGATGATCGGTGCCATCCTCGGAGCGGTGCTCACGTGGGCGGCCTACCGACAGCATTTCGATCTCGAGGAGGACCCCGCCAACAAGCTCGGCGTCTTCTCGACCGGTCCCGCGATCCGCTCCTACGGGCACAACCTGATCACCGAGATCATCGGCACCTTCGTGCTGGTCTTCGTGATCTTCGCGTTCGCCGATTACGGCGACATCGAGATCGGCACACCCGGCGCGCTGGGCCCGCTGACCGCACTTCCGGTGGCGCTGCTCGTCGTCGGCATCGGCGCGTCTCTCGGTGGTCCCACCGGGTACGCGATCAACCCCGCACGTGACCTCGGTCCCCGCATCGCGCACGCCATCCTGCCGATCAAGGGCAAAGGCTCCAGCGACTGGGCGTACTCGTGGGTCCCGGTAGCCGGGCCGATGATCGGTGGCGCTCTGGCGGCTCTCGCCGCTCCGCTGCTGCTGTCGCTGGCCTGACCCGGACCAGAGCCTGAAGCCTGAAGCCGAATTCAAAGGAGAGAACATCATGGCTGAGTACGTCATCGCGATAGACCAGGGCACGACGTCGAGTCGCGCCATCATCTTCGACCGCAAGGGCGGCATCGTCGCCACCGGGCAGAAGGAGCACGAGCAGATCCTGCCCCGGGCAGGGTGGGTCGAGCACGACCCGCTGGAGATCTGGCGCAATGTGCAGGAAGTGATCGGCATGGCCCTGGGCCGCGCCGATCTCACCCGCCACGACATCGCCGCCATCGGCATCACCAACCAGCGCGAAACGGCCGTGGTATGGGATCGCACCACGGGCAAGCCCGTATACAACGCCATCGTCTGGCAGGACACCCGCACCCAGGAGATCGTCGACCGGTTCTCGGCCGACGGTGGCGGTGACCGGTTCAAGGAGATCGTGGGCCTGCCTCTGGCCACCTACTTCTCGGGCACCAAGATCACCTGGATCCTCGAGAACGTCGAGGGGGCGCGCGAGAAGGCCGACGCGGGCGACCTGATGTTCGGCACGACCGACTGCTGGGTGCTGTGGAACCTCACCGGTGGCACCGACGGCGGCGTGCACGCTACCGATGTCACCAATGCATCGCGCACCATGTTCATGGATCTGGAGACCCTCGAATGGCGTGACGACATCCTCGAGGTGTTCGGTGTGCCGCGCTCGATGATGCCCGAGATCCGCTCCTCCGCCGAGGTGTACGGGGCCGCGGAGAGCTCGTCGCTGCTGCGGGAGACGCCGATCGCCGGCATCCTCGGAGATCAGCAGGCGGCGACCTTCGGCCAGGCCGCGTTCCAGACGGGTGAGAGCAAGAACACCTACGGCACGGGCTGCTTCCTGATCTTCAACACCGGCGAGGAGATCGTCCGGTCGAAGAACGGGCTGCTCACCACCGTCGGTTACAAGCTCGGCGACGGCCCCACGCACTACGCGCTCGAGGGATCGATCGCCGTGACGGGGTCGCTCATCCAGTGGCTGCGCGATCAGCTGGGCATCATCTCCTCCGCCCCGCAGGTGGAGGAGCTGGCGCGCCAGGTCGACGACAACGGCGGCGTGTACATCGTGCCGGCGTTCTCGGGGCTGTTCGCGCCGTACTGGCGTCCTGACGCCCGCGGCGCGATCGTGGGCCTGACCCGCTACGCGAACAAGAACCACATCGCGCGTGCCGCGCTGGAGGCCGTCGCCTTCCAGACCCGTGACGTGCTCGACGCGGTCAACGCGGATGCCGGTGTGGATCTGACCGAGCTGAAGGTCGACGGCGGCATGGTCGCCAACGACGCGCTCATGCAGTTCCAGGCGGATGTGCTGGGCGTGCCGGTGGTGCGTCCGGTCGTTGCGGAGACCACGGCGCTCGGTGCCGCCTACGCCGCCGGACTCGCCGTCGGTTTCTGGAACGGC
>JAPSIX010000204.1 GCA_031178475.1 Microbacterium sp.
CGGTCGTTGAGCGAGCGCAGCGAGACGAAACGCGCCGCACGTCGCGGGGCATCCGCGGGCGTTTCGTCTCGGTCGCCTGCGGCTCCCTCGCTCAACGACCGGGCGGAGGGATCGACGTCGCCGTTAGGCTGACAGATATGGCCCTGTTCTCCCGCCGCAAGAAGTCCGCCGACGAGCCGGTCACCGACGCCGAGACCGTGGCGGAGTCCGCGCCCCAGCCCGGGCCGAGCGCTGTCGAGGGTGCGGAGCAGGATGCCGGCGCCCCGGCGCCGCAGGCCGTCTCCGAACCGGTGCCCGACGTGGCCATCTCCGTGCAGGCCTTCCGGGGCGTCGGGGCGCAAGCGGGGCCCGAGGTCACGCTGCCCTCCGACGACCAGCCCGCTCCGGCATCCGCGCGGGCATCCGCGCCCTCCGCACCGGCGGCCGCGCCCGCCGCGCCTGCGGCCGAGAAGCCGGCGACCCCGCAGGGCCCACCCCGGCTTCCACTCGCGCCCGCCCTCCCGCCCGCTCAGACGCACACTGTCGAGGGGCTGAACGACAACGTCCTGCTGCGAGAAGCGCTCGCCCAACTCGAGGACGGCGCGACGAACGAGCAGCTGCTCGGCGTGCTGCGCCAGTCGCTGCAGGGGCACCTGTACCTGCGCGTGCACGGCGACGCCCGCGAGCAGATGAGCGCGGGCAAGCCGCTCTCGATCGGGGTCATCCGCGACGGCGACCGTTCGTTCATGCTGGCCTACAGCTCGGGCGCGGCGCTGCGCGCGTCGGTTCGCGGCGATGCCGACGCCGCGGCGACCTCCGCCATCGCGCAGCCGGTGACCTCGGTCTACCAGCAGGTCGTCTCCGGTGGATTCACCGGCGTCATCATCGACAACGCCTCCGGTCCGCACCGCGCGGTGTTCCCGACCGAGCTGTTGAAGAAGACACTCGAGCAGGCCGACGAGAACATGACCATCAAGACGATCCTCGCCGCGCCGCGGCAACCCGACAGCGGCGCTCGCGTCGCCGAGGCCCTCGCCACCGCCCGCACCTGGGTGGCGGTGAACGACGGCGGCAACGGTCAGCCTGTCGGCATCGCCGAGGCGCGCACCACCGACGGCCGGCGTTTCCTGCAGGTGTTCTCGCACCCGCTCGAGGTCGTCGCGCTCGGCCGCAAGGATCAGCCGATGCCGTTCCAGCCCGAGCAGCTGGCGAAGGTGATCAGCACCCACTCCGAGATCGCCGGTCTCATGGTCGACATCGGCGGGCCGTCGATCGCGCTGGAGCGCGAGGATCTCGCACCCCTGCTGGTGCTCGCCGTCGACGTCGGAGACTGACGCCCGAGGCACGTCGGACGGCGGATCAAGCCCCTGTCGCGGCATCCGGCTCTGCCTCTAAGGTCGGTGTCATGGCGGCTGATCGTGTGACCCTGACCGTGACCGACCCGGACGGCGAGCGTGACGTCGCGCTGTCCAGCCCGAACAAGGTGATCTGGCCGCCCGCGAAGGGCGAGAAGGGCGACGGCATCACCAAGGCCGAATTCGCCGAGTACGCGCAGCAGGTGTCGGTGCCGTTCCTCGCCGCCAACGGCAACCGGGCACTCGCCCTGGAGCGCTACCGCGACGGCATCCAGGGCGAGTCGTTCTTCTCGAAGAACCCGCCCAAGGGCACGCCCGACTACGTCGACGCCGTCATGTGCACCTACAACAGCGGACGGCAGCATCCGCAGATCGTTCTGAACCGCCCCAGCGCGTTCGTCTGGGCCGTGCAGATGAACACGGTCGTCTTCCACCCCTGGGCGTCGCTGGCCGACAACACCGACAACCCCGTCGAGCTGCGCATCGACCTGGACCCGCAGCCCGGTACGGGCGTCGAGCAGGCCATCCCGGCCGCGCACGAGCTGCGCGCCGTGCTGCGCGAGGCAGGGTTGGAACCGTTCATCAAGACGAGCGGAAACCGGGGGCTGCACGTGTTCTGCCCGATCGTGCCCGAGTGGGAGTTCCTCGACGTGCGGCACGCGGTCATCGCGGCGGGACGCGAGCTCGAGCGCCGGATGCCGGATCGGGTGACCACCAACTGGTGGAAGGAGGAGCGCGGCGAGAAGATCTTCGTCGACTTCAACCAGGCCAACCGCGACCGCACCATGGCGGGCGCGTACAGTCCGCGCGCCAAGCCGGGGGCGCCGGTGTCGACGCCACTGCACTGGGACGAGGTCGACGGCGTGGATCCCGCCCGGTTCACGGTGCGGACGATTCCCGACCGGCTCGCCGAGGTCGGCGACCCGTGGGCCGACCTGCAGAAAGAGCCCGGCCGCATCGACACGCTGCTCGAGTGGTGGGAGCGTGACGTCGAGAACGGCCAGGGCGAGATGCCGTTCCCGCCGGAGTTCCCGAAGATGCCGGGTGAGCCGCCGCGGGTACAGCCGAGCAAGAAGGTCGCCGCCAACTGGAACGCCGACGGGTCACCGGTGGACGACTGACCGCGCCCGCAGGCCGGTCAGGTCAGCACGTCGGCGAGGTCGTACCCCGCCACGGTGTCGAGCTGGTCGAACGTGCACGAGCGCGCGTCGCGATCCGGGCGCCAGCGCTCGAACTGCACGGTGTGCCGGAACCGCTCGCCCTCGAGCTGGTCGTAGCGCACTTCCAGCACCAACTCGGGCCGGAGACGCACGAACGACACGTCCTTCGCGCCGGTGAAGCGTGAGCGCTCGCCCTCGCCCCGCACCGCCTCGCCGTCGGCATCCCGCTCGACGAGGGGAGCGAGCTCGTCGACGAGCTTGCGTCGCATCACGTCGCTCCAGGCGGCGACCCCGCCCACCCCGCGAAGGGTCCCGGTGTCGTCGTAGAGCCCGACGAGCAGCGAGCCCACCCCGCTCCCGCTCTTGTGCACGCGGTAGCCGAGTGCGACGACATCCGCGGTCCTGGCGTGCTTGACCTTGATCAGGGTGCGCTTGCCGGGCGCGTACGGATCGTCGAGCGGCTTGGCCACGACGCCGTCGAGGCCGGCGCCCTCGAAGTCGGCGAGCCACTGCCGCGCGAGATCGGCATCCTCGGTGGTGCGGGTGAGGTGCAGCGGATGCCGGGCGCCGGACAGCATCCGCTCCAGCCGTTCCCGTCGTTCGCGGAACGGGCGCTGCTGCAGGTCTTCGTCGCCCTCGGCGAGCAGATCGAAGGCGATGAACATCGCCGGGGTCTCCTGTGAGAGCTTCGCCACCCGCGACGCCGCGGGGTGGATGCGCTGGCTGAGCGCCTCCCAGTCCAGACGCTGCGCACCCTCGGGCCCGGTCGCGACGACGATCTCGCCGTCGAGCAGACACGGACCGGGCAGGATGCCGGGCAGCGCGTCGACCAGCTCGGGGAAGTACCGGGTCAGCGGCTTCGCGCCGCGTGAGCCGATCTCGAGCGTCTCGCCGTCCCAGGCGATCAGCCCGCGGAAGCCGTCCCACTTGGGCTCGAAGAGCATCGGCTTCTTCGCCGGGTCGGGCACGGCCGTCGC
>JAPSIX010000205.1 GCA_031178475.1 Microbacterium sp.
ACCGAAGTAACTCAGCAGCACCTGACGCCGGCAACGCCGCGTCTCGGCGTACCCGCGCATCATCTCGATCCGCGACTGGTCGATGCGCTCACGCTCCTCGACCCGTTCCAGGGCGTCGGTCACGGCCTGCTCCCCTCCCCTGCACCGCCTGAGCGCGGCCCCGTTGCGGCTGATGCGCACGTGACCGGTGTCCGACAGCAGCGCGAGCAGCGCCGTGACCCGCCGGGTCGAGATCTCCGCCCGCGCTGCCAGGTCGGTCCGGCGGCGGGATCCGCCCTCGAGCGCGTGGACCAGCCGAGCCACCTCCCCCGCCGACGGACGTCTGCTGGCGAAGTACCGGCGCAGCGCGAGGTCTTCGGGCCGGAAATGCAAAGTCGCCTGCGCGGGCTCGCCGTCGCGGCCGGCACGACCGAGCTCCTGATAGTAGGCGTCCACCGAGTCGGGAGTGTCGGCGTGCACGACGAAGCGCACGTTCTCCTTGTCGATCCCCATCCCGAACGCCGACGTCGCCACGACGACATCCAGCTCATCGGCGAGGAACGCCTCGTGCACGCGGGTGCGCTCCTTCGCCGGCATCCCCGCGTGATATGCCGCCGAGCGCAGGCCGCGCTCGTGCAGCTCCTGTGCGTAGCGCTCGGTGTCGCGCCGAGTCGCCGTGTACACCAGACCCGGCGCCGGCAGTTGCGCGACCTCGTCGACGACGGCGGCGCGCTTGTCGGCATCCGAGGTGTGCCGGCGCACGGCCAGTGCGATGTTGGGGCGGTCCAGGTCGCCCATGCACAGCGCGGGCTCCTCCAGGCTCAGGCGCCGCACGATCTCTGCCCGCACGGGTGTGGAAGCCGTCGCGGTCAGAGCGATGATCGGGGGCCGCCCGAGCCGCTCGGCGAACGCACCGAGCATCAGGTAGTCGGGGCGGAAGTCGTGCCCCCACGACGCGATGCAGTGCGCCTCGTCGATCACGAGCAGCGACACCTCCAGATCGGCGAGCGCGGACAGCACGTCCTCCTTCGCGAGCTGCTCCGGTGCCAGCAGCACGAACTCCGCATCGCCCGCCCGCAGACGCCGCCACGCTTCGCGGTGCGCCCGCGCGCCCCGCGCGGAGTTCAGGGCGACGCCATCGGCGGCATCCGGGGCGTTCTGCAGACCGACGAGCTGATCCTCCTGCAGCGCGATCAGCGGTGACACGACCACGGTCACACCCCGCCGAAGCATCGCCGCGACCTGATACACCGCCGATTTGCCGTACCCGGTGGCGAGCACCGCCAGCACATCCCTGCCGCCGACCGCCGACTCGATCGCCTCCAGCTGAGCGGGCTTGAGCTCTTGCAGTCCGAACGATTCCCGCGCCACGCGCTCGATGTCTTCTGTCATCACCGACCTATTCCAACGGGTCGCGCTTTTCAGGGCAAAGGGGTTGCGCGTGGGCGGCGCGGGAGTCCACTGGCCGGGGGTTTACGAGGTCGGTTCGTCGCTCGGCTCGGGGCTGGGTGGGTGCAGCGCCTGCCGCACCATCTCGTGGATCGCGTCGTAGTCGGGCTCGTGCTCGGACACGCCGTTCTCGGGAGTGAGCTCGATGCTGTTGACCGGATGCTTTTTCGCCTTCATCACGAGGTCGAAGAACTCGGGCAGCTTGTCCTGCGGCAGGTCGGTCTTGACGAGCGCGGTCCCGGCCTCCGCGATCTGGTTGAAACGCGTCAGCACGTTCTCGGGCGTGAACTGCTCCAGGATCGCCACCTGCAGCTGGCGCTGCCGTTTCATCCGGTCCCAGTCGTCGGTGGTGTAGCGGGAGCGGGCATACCACTGGGCGGTGTCGCCGTCCATGTGCTGCTTTCCGGGTTCGATCCACCCGATCGCCCACTCGGCGGCCGGCTGCCCGTCGTAGGCAGGGCCACCGCCCTTGGGCAGCCGCTCGGTCACCTCGATGTCCACGCCGCCCAGCGCGTCGACGAGCTGAGCGAAGGCCTTCATGTCGAGGAAGACGTAGTAGGGGATCTCGATGCCCAGCACACCCTCTGCGGCGTCTTTGGTGGCCTCGATGCCGGGAGCGGAGCCGTGCGCGGCGGCATCCGGATACAGGCCGGTGCCGCGGTCCTCGCGGCACACCTCGGCGGCGTTGCGGATGTGGTTCATCCAGCCGTTCCAGCCGCAGGAGCGCGAACTGTGGCCCTCGAACCCGTCGGGGTACAGCTCGTGCATCGGGCTGCCCTCGCTGAACGGGGCGTTGGGCAGCTCGCGCGGGATGCCGGTGATCGTGACCGCCCCGCTGTCGGCGTTGACCGAGACGACCGAGATGCTGTCGAACCGCATCGAGTCGCGGCCGTCGCCGCTGTCGGCGCCGAGCAGAAGGATGTTGTAATAGCCGTCGCTGGGCGGAAGGCTCGGCCCGGCGTTGCCGAAGATCGACCCGAGCGCGCCGCGGCCGGACGCCACAGCCGTTGAGGCGTACACCGCGCCGCTGGCGACGAGTGCGAGGACGAGCATGGATGCCAGCGGCGCCGCCCAGCGTGTGGGGTTGGAGACTTTGACCAGACGCGACAGGCGCACCGTGTCGATGGTGAGCACGACCCACAGCACGGCGTAGCCGAGCAGCAGCACCTGCAGCGCCGTGAGTACGAACCACGACAGGATGCCGGTGGTGAGCCACACGAGCGCGCGAGGCGCGAAGAGTGCGAGGCCGGCGGCGATCGCGAGCAGCAGCCATCCGGTCAGCGTGGCGCCGAGCGCGAACCTGCCCAGCCGCCGGTTGCCGGCCAGCACCTGCGCGGAGCCGGGGATCAGCACGTTCAGCACGACGAGCCACCAGGCCCGGTTCGCCATGAATGCGGGATCGTCGGTGTCGGGATTGCGCAGCGGGCGGGTCTCGATGAGCGGGCGCGTGCCCCCGTGAGGGGCGCGCGGAGCCGCCAGGGTCACAGCCCGCCCTTCAGCCGCTCGTTCTTCTGCTCCACCTGCGCCTCCAGCTCGCTCGCATACTCCTCGATGCGGTCGGCGAGATCGGCGTCGGACGAACCGAGGATGCGGGCGGCGAGGATGCCGGCGTTGCGAGCCCCGCCGATCGAGACGGTGGCGACCGGGATCCCGGCGGGCATCTGCACGATCGACAGCAGCGAATCCATGCCGTCGAGGTAGGCCAGCGGCACGGGAACGCCGATCACGGGCAGCGCTGTGACAGAGGCGAGCATGCCGGGCAGGTGCGCTGCTCCCCCTGCTCCGGCGATGATGGCGCGGATGCCGCGGGCGCGCGCCTCGCGACCGTACCGCATCAGCTTGTCGGGGGTGCGGTGGGCCGAGACCACCTCGACCTCATGCGGGATGCCGAAGTCGGTGAGCGCCTGGGACGCATCGCTCATCACACGCCAGTCGGAGTCGGAACCCATCACGACGCCCACCAGCGGCGCGCTCGAAGAGTGCAGTGGCTCAGTCACCATGACAGGCTACGCGGCGCGCCTGAGAGATCCACGCAGCG
>JAPSIX010000206.1 GCA_031178475.1 Microbacterium sp.
CACCGTCTCCATCCGTCGCGAGGTCGACCCCGCGCGCATCGCGGAGGCGACGGTGTGGGTGCAGACCGGGGTGAACCTGGCGAACCGCTACCCGGGCTTCCTCGGCTCGGGATGGGTGCGCGCCGGGCAGGATTCGCACCTCTGGCACATGCTTTACCGCTTCGCCACCGAGGACACGCTTGAGGCGTGGGAGACCTCGCCCGAACGCGAGTGGTGGCTGTCGATGGGCGAGGGCTTCGTGCGCAGCGAGCGGTCGAAGCGCCGCAGCGGCATCGAGGGCTGGTTCGACGAGCCCTCGACCGGCAGCATCCCGATCCCCAACGCCGACCGCACCGGCACGACCGACGTCGCTGTCGTGCACGCTCCCCCGCGATGGAAACAGGCAGTGTCGATCTGGCTGGGCTTCTTCCCGGTGAACCTGGCCTTCAACTACGCCGTGGCGCCCGTGCCGCACTGGGAGGCGCTGCCGCTGTGGCTGCGCAGCATCGCCTCGACTGTCGTGCTTACGCCGATCATGACCTACTGGGTGCTGCCCTGGGTCACCCGGACGCTGCGGCCCTGGTTGAACCGCTGAGCCCAAGCGACTCAGACGGCGCGGATGCTCCAGGATGCCGCATGCTCGGCATCCGGCTGGAGGACGACGAGTCCCGCGCCGGAGTTGAACGCGTCGGGCGCACACGTCATCGGCTCGACGGCCAGCCCCACCCGGTGCGAGGCGACGACCTCGGGGGTGTCGGCGGTGTGGATCTGCACCCACGGGCAGCGCTCGTCCCAGTTCATCGCCACACCGGTTCCGGCCCCGGTCGTCAGGCGCACCTCGGCGATCCCGTCGGTGCGCGCGAGTCCCGTGAAGGCGTGGTCGATGAATGTGCTGCCGATCGGGCGCGGAGTGCGGAAGTCCCACTCGGGGTGCGCGTCGACGGGTTCGAGCGCGATGGGGCTGAGCCGATCGTCGGTGACGGTCAGCACAGCGGATGCCGGGAGCGCGAGCGTCCAGTCGTCCACTCGCCCGGGGCCGGCGACGAGGTACGGGTGCGGGCCGGTGCCCCACGGTGCAGCATCCGGCCCGAGGTTGCGGGCGGTAACGGTCTGGGTCAGTCCGTTCGCACCGAGGCGGTACTCGGTTTCCACTTCGACGCGAAACGGATACCCGGCCTGCGGTTCGATCGTCGCGGCGAGCACCACCCGATCCGGTTCGACGCTGCGGTCGGTGAACTCCGTCCAGGCGAGCAGCCCGTGCAATGCCTGGCCGCGCTCGGGTTCGGTGAGCGGCAGCTGATGCTCGGCACCCGCGAAGGAGTACCGGCCGTCGACGACGCGGTTCGGCCACGGCGCCAGGGTCGCACCCCGGTAGTTCGGGCGCACCTCGTCGGCCTCGAAGGGCACGACCAGGTCGCGCCCCTCGAAGCGCAGCACGCGCAGCGAAGCGCCGACGCTGGCGATGACCGCCTCGTAGCCCGCTGCGGCGATGCGCAACTGGCGTCCGGAGCGGGGTCTTTCGTCGGGCCCTTCGACAGGCTCAGGACAGGCCTCAGGGACCCCCATGCTAGAGCCCCTGGGCGAGGCGGTAGTACGCCTGGTTCCAGCGCACCTGCTGCTGGAACTCGGGCAGGGTTGTGTCCTCATCGATCACCAGCAGCTCGACCTCGGCCATCTCGGCGAAGTCGCGGAACGCATCCAGCCCGACGGCGGTCGACATGACCGTGTGGTGGGCGGCCCCGGCGGTGAGCCAGGCTGCTGCGCTGGTGCGGAAGTCGGGCGCGGGCTTCCAGACGGCGCGGCCCACCGGCAGGTTGGGCAGCGCCGCGCGAGGCTCGACGTTCTCGACGACGTTCGCGGTGAGGCGGAACCGGTCGCGCATGTCGCTCAGTGCGACGACGACAGCGGGGCCCGGGTCGGCGGTGAAGACCAGGCGCACCGGGTCGTCCTTGCCGCCGATGCCGAGCGGATGGATCTCCAGCGTCGGCTTCGCGGTGGTCAGCGAGGGCGACACCTCCAGCATGTGCGCGCCGAGGATGAGCTCGTCGCCCGGGGTCATGTCGTAGGTGTAGTCCTCCATCAGGCTGGCCCCGCCAGGCAGGCCCGCGCCCATGACATTCGCGACGCGCACGAGGATCGCGGTCTTCCAGTCGCCCTCGGCGCCGAAGCCGTAACCCTCGGCCATCAGTCGCTGCACCGCGAGACCCGGAAGCTGCTTCAGCGCGCCGAGATCTTCGAACGAGGTGGTGAAGGCGCCGAACCCGCCCTCCTCCAGGAACGACCGCAGGCCGATCTCGATGGCCGCGCCGTCGCGCAGCGACTGGTGCCGCTCGCCGCCGCGGCGCAGCTCAGGAACGACATCGTAGAGCTCCTCGTACTCCGCGACCAGAGCGTCGATCTCGGAATCGGATGCCGCGTGCACGGCATCCGCGAGCTCGTTCACGCCCCACGTGTTCACCTGCACGCCGAATCGCAGCTCGGCCTCGGTCTTGTCGCCCTCGGTGACCGCGACGAAGCGCATGTTGTCTCCGAACCGGGCGAGCTTCAGGCTGCGGGCCGCCGCGAGTCCGGCTGCGGCCCGCTGCCACACGCCGAGCTCGCGTTGCACCTGCGGGTCGCCGGCATGCCCGACGACGGTCTTGCGTGGCACGCCGAGTCGGGTCTGGATGTAGCCGAACTCACGGTCGCCGTGCGCGGCCTGGTTCAGGTTCATGAAGTCGAAGTCGATGTCGGCCCACGGCAGCTCGACGTTCGCCTGCGTGTGCAGGTGCGCGAGCGGCTTCTGCAGCGCGTCGAGGCCGGCGATCCACATCTTCGCCGGGCTGAAGGTGTGCATCCAGGCGATCAGGCCGATCACGCGATCATCGGCGTTCGCCTCAAGGGCGATCCGGCGGATCGCGGCGGAGTCGGTGAGCACCGGCTTCCAGACGACGCGCACGGGCACGTCGCCGGCGTCATCGAGTGTCCGGGCGATCTGCTGCGACTGCTCGGCGACCTGGGCGAGGGTCTCGGGCCCGTAGAGGTGCTGGCTGCCGGTGAGGAACCAGACCTCGTAGCCGTCGAGTGAGGTGTTCAGCTTGGGCATCTGCGTCCTTACAGGGATTCCACGGCGGCGGCCTCGATGGCCAGCGCCGCGCGGTAGCGGTCGAGGTAGGTGGTGAAGCCGGCGACGTCGGCGGGGTCGGGGTCGATCACCGAGAGCTCGGCATCGGCGAAGACGTTCGCGTTCAGGTACTCGCCCAGGTTCAGCCGGTCGGCGTGACGCAGGTAGCCGGCGAGCACCGCGATGCCCCAGGCGCCGCCTTCGGATGCCAGATCGCCGACCGCCACGGGAGCGCGCAGCGCACCGGCGAGGAAGCGCTGTGCCACACCGGCGGTGCGGAACATGCCACCGTGGGCGAACATGCGCTCGAGCGCGACTCCCTCGGCTTCGAGCACCTGCATGCCGAGGGCGAGCGTGCCGAACACGCCGT
>JAPSIX010000040.1 GCA_031178475.1 Microbacterium sp.
CGCCGTCCCGGCATCCGCTATCGCGAGGAACGGTGTGAGCGAGGTCGCCGAACGAGGTCGGCCATCGATGGTGTACTGACCGGTCACACCGGTCGTCTTCGTCTGTTCCATGACCCTGACGGTACGGACACCGGCCACGCCTGGGCTTGAAGATTCGCGACACGATTCCCGGGCCCCGCTCTCGTACCCTGGAGCCATGGTCGAGCCCACCCGCGGAGTCCTCTTCCCGCGCAGGCTGCCCGAGTTCCACCGTCTTGCCCCACCGGACGCGGTCGCGCATGCCGTCGCCTGGTTCTGGATACCGGAGTGGGATCTCGAACAGGGTGAGGTGTCGCCGCAGGAGATCGTCGGATACCCCGCCCTGAACCTCGTGGTCGAGGAGAGCGGGGTCGTCCTGGCGGGCGCCAGCACCCGCGCCGGCGTGCGAGAGCTGTCAGGCCGGGGGTGGGCGGTCGGCGCGCTCCTGCGGCCTGCGGCCGTGGGCCGGCTCGTCGAGGACCCCGCCTCGGTGCGCGACAGAACGGTGCCCTTCGCCGCCCCTGACTTGCACCTCACGGTCTCCGCCGCCATGTCGGGCGGCGCCGACCGGCGCGAGCGCGCCGTGGCAGCCTTCTCTCACTGGCTGCGCGCGCGGATCGGGGAGCCCGACGACGCGGGTGTGCACGCCAACGCGATGGCTGACCTGCTCATGGGCGACTCCGGGGTGCGCTCGCCGGAGCAGGCGGCGGCGCGGCTGGCCGTCTCGGTGCGCACCCTGCAGCGCATGGCGCACCGCTTCGTCGGCCTGCCGCCGGCCGCGATGATCCGGCGCCGTCGCCTGCAGGAGGCCGCCGAGCGGGTGCGAGAGGTTCCGTCCGCCGACCTGGCCTCGGTGGCGGCCGAGTTCGGCTACGCCGACCAGGCGCACCTCACACGCGAGTTCCGCTCAGTGCTCGGGTTCGCCCCCTCCCAGTACCGGGTCAGGCTCGCTGAGCGCTGAGCCGCAGCGCGCCGGGGCCCCTCCTGCCGCCCACGCCCCGGCGCGGCGAAGTCGCTCAGGAGGGACGTCGGCGCAAGGAGGGGCCGCGATGGCGAAGCGGTCAGCGGCGCGCCGCGAGCCGGAGGCGCACGGCCCGATACAGGATGCCGGCGAACACGACGCCGGTGCCGAGCAGCGACGCCACCGGAGGGAGCGTACTCACCAACACGAGGCACCCGATCGCCCCCACCACCTGCAGGGCGCGCGGGTAGCGGCGAGCTCCCTCGCCCTGCCGGAACGCCGAGGCGTTGGCGAGCAGGTAGTACAGCAGCACGCCGAACGACGAGAAGCCGATGGCGCCGCGCAGGTCGGCGACGAGGACGATCAGCACGACGATGGTTCCGATCGCGATCTCCGCGCGCCGCGGCACATGCCACCGTTCGTCGACGGCAGCGAGGAGCCGAGGCAGGTCCGCCTCGCGCGCCATGGCCAGCGTGGTGCGACCGATGCCGGTGAGCAGGGCGAGAAGGGCACCGAGGGACGCCGTGGCGGCGGCGATCCGCACGATCGGGCCGAGCGGACTCCACCCCGCGGCGGCGACGACGTCCGCCAGCGGAGCAGAGCTGCCGACGGCATCCGCCCCGAGTGTGAGGATGGTCGCCGCGCCGACGAGCGCGTACACGACGAGTGCGCTGACGAGAGCGATGGTGACCGCGCGCGGGATCGTGCGGGCGGGGTCGACGACCTCCTCGCCCATGGTCGCGATCCGCGCGTACCCGGCGAACGCGAAGAACAGCAGCCCTGCGCCCTGCAGCACCCCGTATACGGTGGCGTCAGGCAGTGGTGCGGGAGTCGCGTCCGGTGCTGCCGTGAACCCGGCGGCGACCACGACAGCGATTCCGAGCAGCGAGATCACCACGAGGAGGCGGGTCAGCAGCGCCGTGCGGGTCACGCCGAAGCAGTTCACCGCGGTGAGCGCGACCACCGCGGTGACCGCGACGGGCACCTGCCAGCCGTCCGGCGCCGCGTACGCGCCGAAGGTCATCGCCATGGCGGCGCAACTGGCGATCTTGCCGATCACGAAGCACCAGCCGGCGACGAAACCGGCCCACGGTCCGATCTCGGCACGGGCGTATGCGTATGTGCCGCCCGAGACCGGGTGGACGGCGGCGAGCTGGGCCGACGAGGTCGCGTTGCAGTAGGCGACGAGGGCGGCGATCGCGAGAGCGGCGAGGATGCCGGAGCCCGCGGCGCCCAGCGCCGGAGCCCAGACGGCGAAGACGCCGGCCCCGATCATCGATCCCAGTCCGATGGCGACGGCATCGGTCAGCGTCAGGCGTCGTGCGAGCGGCATCCATCCATCGTGGCATGACGGGGTGAACGGACGGAGACCGTCGGATTGTTCTAGTTAGAATAGAACTATTCGAAGGGTTCAATAATGTTGATCAGGATCGACGCCGACAGTGCGCGGCCGTTGTTCGAGCAGGTGGCGTCTTCGGTGCGCGCCGACATCCTCACCGGGCGGCTCACCGCCGGCGACCGGCTGCCCTCCGCGCGGGAGGTCGCCGCCTCGCTGCACATCAACCTGCACACCGTGCTTCGCGCCTACCAGCAGCTGCGCGACGAAGGGCTCGTCGACCTGCGGCGCGGCAGGGGGGCGGTGGTGGCGGCGTCCGCCGCTCCGCTCGCGGAACTCTCAGACGACATCTCCCAACTCGTCGCGCGCGCCGCCGCGCTGGGACTTTCGCCGTCCACGCTCGCTGCTTTCGTGAAGGAGACCGCCGTATGAGCAACGCGTTCCGCCGCACCAGCACCGCGTTCCTCTGGGTCGGGGTGATCGCTCCGCTCGCGATCATCACGGCGAGCGCCCTCGTCGTGACGGCGTGGCTCCCGCAGATCCCCGAACCGTCCGCGACCCACTGGTCGGGCGCAGGACCCGACGGGTTCGGCCCTCGGTGGACCCACCTGGCCGTGCTCGTGGGGGTTGGTGGGGGAATGGTGCTGCTGTTCGCCGCCCTGGCTTGGTTCGGCTCGGCATCCGCCCGCCGGCGGGGTGCCGCCTGGAGCGATTCCTGGCCACCCGCCACCCGCTTCCTGGGCGGCGTCAACCTCGGCCTCGCCGGGATGATGTCCGTCGTCGGCCTCGCCTCGGTCGGGGTGCAGCGGGGGATCGCGGATGCCGGTGCCGCGCCCGACATCGGCCCGTGGGTCCTGGTTGGATTCGGCGTGCTCGTCGCTCTCACGGTGGTCGGCTGGTTCCTGCAGCCGAAGGGACCCCATGCCACGGCCCCTCCGGACGCGGCGCCGCTGCCGCTGGCGGACAGCGAGCGCGCTGTCTGGGTGGGGAACGCGACCGTCTCGCTCGGCGGCCGCGTCGTCCTCGGCATCGTGGTGCTGTCCGTGCTCGCCATGACAGTTCTCACGCTGGCCCAGGGGGAACGCGCGTGGTGGGTCGCGGGTGTCGTGGCGGTCATCGTAGCCGGTCTGGTGTCCTGTTCGCTGACGTTCCGCGTCCGTATCACTGACGACGGCATCGTGGTGCGCTCGATCACCGGGTGGCCGAATGTCGAGATCCCGGCGGCGGACATCACCGCGGTCCGGGTGATCGACGTGAACCCGTTCGGCGAGTTCGGGGGCTGGGGGCTGCGGCAGGGTCTCGACGGCCGATACGGAGTCGTGCTGCGCGGTGGCGAAGCCCTCGAGGTCTCCCGCATCGACGGTCGTCGCTTCGTGGTCACGATCGATGACGCCGCCACCGCGGCATCCGTCCTCGCCGCGGCAGCGGCTCGCCGCTGAACCCCGGCCGACGTCCCCACTGCCTGGAGAACACCGATGAACAGCTTCCGCACAGCCCCGACCGTCGCATTCGTGTTGATCGCCTGCGCGCTGGCCTGGGTCGTCGCTCTGCCGCTCTGGCTGGGCAGGGGGCTCGCCGAACCGCTGGCGCCCCTGCTGCTGCCGATGATGATGCTCACGCCCGCCGTCGCCGCCCTCGTCGTCACCTTCGCCACGCGCGTGCCGCCAGGCGGTGAGCGCCTGCGCTTTCTCGGACTCTGGCCGCTGCGCCCGGCACGCCGCATCGTGTGGCTCATGCTCGCGGGCTGGCTGGTGCCGCCGGTGATCATCGCCGCCACCGTCGCGGTTGCGGCCGCCCTCGGGTTCATCCAGCTGGACCTCACCTTCTCAGCCTTCGCCGAGCAGCTGGAGCAGGCGCTTCCGCCCGGCGTGCCTGCGCCGCCCGTGGAGGTGGTCGTGGTGTCGCAGCTGGCCATGGTGCCGCTGGCAGCACTGATCAACGCGCCTCTCGCGTTCGGAGAGGAACTCGGGTGGCGAGGCTGGCTGCTTCCGGCGCTGCGCCCACTGGGCACCTGGCCCGCGCTGCTGATCAGCGGCGCCATCTGGGGAATCTGGCACAGCCCGATCATCCTGCTCGGCTACAACTTCGGCCGCACCGACGTCACCGGCGTGCTGTTCATGATCGGCGGCTGCGTCGCCTGGGGCATTCTGCTCGGCTGGCTGCGACTGCGCTCGGGGTCGGTGTGGCCGGCCGTGCTGGCGCACGGCGCCCTCAACGCGGCCGGCGGTGCCGTGCTGCTCGTCTCTGCGACGCAGCCCGACTTCGCCCTGGCGGGCCCGCTCGGCGTCACCTCCTGGATCGTGTGCGGCCTGATCGCCGGCGCGCTCCTCGCCACCGGGCAGTTCCGCCGTCAGCCGGAGCTCGCCCGCCGCGTGGCTTGACCGGGAGGCGGCGCGCGCGGTTGGCTGAGCACATGGTCGAACCCACGCTCGAGAACTGGCGCGCCGCCGACGACTTCCTCGCCGAGACCCTGGTCGGGCACGACCGCGCACTCGAGGCGGCGCTCGCCGCACAGCGCGAGGCCGGGATGCCGGAGATCGAGGTCGCCCCGGTCGCCGGCAAGCTGCTGAACCTGCTCGTGCGCATGAGCGGGGCTCGGCGGGTGCTCGAGGTCGGCACGCTCGGCGGCTACTCCACGATCTGGATGGCGCGCGCAGTCGGCGAGGGAGGACGGGTCGTCACGATCGAGGCCGAGCCGGACAACGCCGCGGTGGCGCAGCGCAGCATCGACGCTGCAGGAGTGGGGGACCGAGTGGACATCCTCGTCGGGCGCGGAGCCGACGTGCTGCCCACCCTCGAGGGGAAGGAGCCGTTCGATCTCGTCTTCATCGATGCCGACAAGGAGTCGAATACCCTCTACCTCGACTGGGCGGCGAGGCTCGGGCGACCCGGCACCGTGGTCGTGCTCGACAATGTCGGCCGCGACGGTGAGATCGTGAACCCGGGCAGCACCGATTCGAAGGTGCTCGGCACCCGGGAAGGGCTTCGGATGCTGGGGGAGGACCCGCGCTTCGACGCGACCGCGCTGCAGACGGTCGGGCTGAAGGGCTGGGACGGCACAGCCATCGCCCTGGTCGTGTGACGGCCGCGTCACGAGACCCCGGAGCGGCGCACGCGCCTCGCTAGACTGTGGCTCGGACCGATGCCGCTCCACCTTCCCTTCCCTCTTGAACAAGGAGCACCACGTGGCACTGATCGAGGCTGTAGGCGCCCGCGAGATTCTGGACTCGCGCGGAAACCCGACCATCGAAGTGGAGGTGCTCCTCGATGACGGCATCGTGCAGCGCGCCGCCGTCCCCTCGGGTGCGTCCACCGGCGCGTTCGAGGCGTACGAACTGCGTGATGGCGACAAGAGCCGCTATGGCGGCAAGGGCGTCCTGAAGGCCGTCGAGGCGGTCATCGACGAGCTCGGTCCCGCCCTCGAGGGAGTCGAGGCCAGCGAGCAGCGCGTCGTCGACGAGATCCTCATCGAGGTCGACGGCACGGAGAACAAGAAGCGCGTCGGCGCGAACGCCATTCTGGGCGTGAGCCTCGCCGTCGCGAAGGCGGCGGCCGACTCGGCCGACCTGCCGCTGTTCCGTTACCTGGGCGGTCCCAACGCGCATCTGCTGCCCGTTCCGCTGTTCAACGTCATCAACGGCGGCGAGCACGCCGACAACGGCATCGACATGCAGGAGTTCTTCCTCGCGCCGATCGGCACCGAGACCTACTCTGAGTCGCTGCGCTGGGGTGTCGAGACCTACCACGTTCTCAAGGCCGAGCTGAAGGCGGCCGGCTACGCCACCGGCCTCGGCGACGAGGGCGGCTTCGCCCCCGACCTGCCCAGCAACCGCGAGGGCCTGGACTTCCTGGTCAAGGCCATCGAGAAGGCCGGCTTCACGCCCGGCACCGACATCGCGCTCGGCCTCGATGTCGCGGCCACCGAGTTCTTCAACGACGGCGTGTACCGCCTCGAGAACAAGGACTGGTCGCCCGACGAGCTCATCGAGTACTACGAGGGTCTCGTCCGCGACTACCCGATCGTCACCATCGAGGACGCCCTCGCCGAGGACGACTGGGACAACTGGAAGGCGCTCACCGACGCCCTCGGCACCAAGGTGCAGCTGGTCGGCGACGACCTGTTCGTCACGAACCCGCAGCGCCTCGCCGACGGCATCCAGCGCGGTGTCGGCAACTCGCTGCTGGTGAAGGTGAACCAGATCGGCACACTGACCGAGACCTTCGACGCCGTCAGCCTGGCGCAGCGTTCCGGCTACACCGCGATGCTGTCGCACCGCTCCGGCGAGACCGAGGACACCACGATCGCCGACCTGGTCGTGGCGACCAACGCCGGTCAGATCAAGTCGGGTGCGCCTGCGCGCAGCGAGCGCGTCGCGAAGTACAATCAGCTTCTGCGCATCGAGGAGGAGCTGGGCGATGCCGCCGTGTTCGCCGGCCGCTCCGCCTTCCCCCGATTCACGGCCTGACCGGGAACGCGCACCAGGAACGACGCCGCCACAGGCGGCTGAGCGAGGGGGGAGCCCATGGCGAGACGTCCGGCTCCCCCTTCGTCGTCTCCGCGGAGGGCCCCCTCTCGTACGACCGCTGCCGCACCGGCATCCCGCTCGCGGATGGCGCAGGGCGGCGTCGACGTGCGGGAGTGGGCGAGCGGCATCCGCCTCTCCGGCTTCGCGGTCATCATGCTCTCGCTCGTCGTGCTGGGCACGTGGGTGCTCGTGCCCACTCTCGGCACGTACCTCGAGCAGCGCCAGCGCATCGCGGCGGTGCAGGAGTCGGTGCAGGTGACGAAGGAGCAGATCGACGAGCTCGAGCAGGCGCGGGCGCGCTGGGAGGACCCGGCCTACATCACCACGCAGGCGCGCGAGCGGCTCTACTACGTCAAGCCGGGCGAGGTGATCTACCTCATCGACGACGACCTGGACCCGGCGACCCTCCCCCCGGAGCAGCAGCAGGTGAGCGAGGAGATCGAAGAGCGTCCGGCCGACTGGATGCCGCAGCTGCTGCGCAGCATCACGTCCGCCGGGTTGGCCAAGACGGCCGTGGAGACCCCCGCGCGCTGAGTCTGCGCACAGCCGGGCTCGCTTACGCTGGTCTGGTGACGAGACCGCCCTACCCGACGCCGACCGCCGCCGAGATCGATGTGGTCTCCCGCCAGCTCGGCCGCACCGCGCGCGGCGTGGTCGGCATCGCCGCGCGGTGCGTGTGCGGCAATCCGACGGTCGTCGCCACGGCACCGCGCCTTCAGGACGGCACGCCGTTCCCGACCTTCTACTACCTGACCCACCCGGCCGCGACCGCGGCCATGTCGACGCTCGAGGCGGAGCAGGCCATGCCCGAACTGGCGGCGATGCTCGAGGACGACGAGATCACCGAGCGCTATCACGCCGCGCACCGGGACTACCTCGCCGACCGTGCGCAGTTCGGGGACGTCCCCGAGATCGACGGCATCTCCGCAGGCGGGATGCCGACCCGCGTGAAGTGCCTGCACGCACTGGCCGGCCACGCACTGGCGGCAGGTGCCGGCGTCAACCCGATCGGCGACGCCGCCCTCGCCCGAGCGAGCTGGTCGCCCGAGCGCTGCGGGTGCGCCGAGCCCGGCGCGGCGCGGGAGGACTCGGGGGATTGAGCATGCGACGGATGCTGCGCGGCACCGCCGTCATCGTGGTGGTGGTGGCTTCTGTGCTGCTCACCGCTGCGTCGCCGGCCGTCGGGCAGCCCGTCAGCACCGGAACGACGGGCACCCCGTCTCCCACGCCCTCTCCGTCGCCGGCCTCTCCGATCCCGGACGACCGCGCCGACCCCGTGCGCGGTGCGGAGTACTGGCTCGACAGCACCGGCATCCGCGAGGCATGGCAGGTGACACGCGGAAAAGGCGTCACCATCGCCGTGATCGACACCGGCATCGGCAAGCCGCCTGTCGTGTTCGAGGACGCGGTTGCGGACGGCGCCGACGTGTCGGGCAGCGGCTCACCCGACGGACGCACGCCGGTGGGGGCGGTGGACCGCAACCACGGCACGTGGGTGGCGTCCCTGGCCGCCGCCCGCGGGAACCCCGACGGGACGGGGATGATCGGGGTGGCACCCGAGGCGAAGCTGCTGTCGGTGTCGCTCGGCTTCGGCGCATCCGCCGCCGTGCCCTTCACCGAGCAGGTCGCCAAGGCGATGCGCTGGGCGGTCGACCATGGCGCCGACGTCATCAACCTGTCGTTCACCACCAACACCCTGGACTGGGACGAGAGCTGGGACGAGGCCTTCCTGTACGCGTTCGAGCACGACGTCGTGGTTATCGTCGCCGCCGGGAACCGGGGGAGCGGCACATCTGTCATCGGGGCCCCGGCGACCATCCCCGGCGTGCTCACGGTCGGCGGCGTGGATGAGAACGGGGTGGCCAGCGACGCGGCATCCACTCAGGGGATCACGATCGGCGTCTCCGCCCCCAGCGAGAAGCTGCTGGGCGTCTCGGCCGACGGAACCTTGGTGACCTGGGACGGCACCAGCGGTGCGGCACCCATCGTCGCGGGGGTGGCGGCGCTGGTGCGCTCGGCGCACCCCGACCTGAACGCCGCGAACGTGATCAACCGGATCGTGAAGACCGCGATCCCGGTCGACGGCGCCAGGAAACCGCACGATCCGCTCTACGGCTACGGGCTGCTCGACGCGAACGCGGCGGTGCGCGCGTCGGTGCCCACCGTGGCGGCGAATCCGATGGGCGACCTGGCCGAGTGGATCCGGCTGTACCGCCGCGCCGACTCGGAGCCGCAGCCCGAACCGGCGCAGACCAGCACCCCCGTCGCCGTGCCGCCGCTGCCCGCTGCCGACCCGCCCTCCGAACCCGGATCGCCCCTGCTGCCGAGTGCTGAATCGCTGCGGTACGGTACCCTGCCGCTTCTGGTGGTCACAGTCCCTGGTATTCTGATCGGGCTTGGCGTCACCGCAGCTGCCCGGCGCATCCGAACGGAGCGCGGTCGACGCGCACCAACCCCATGACGACGAGGAGTTGTCCCCCTGTGCCTCAGAACAGCACTGTGCCCCGCATTCTGATCGTCGGTGGAGGCTACGCAGGTTTCTACACCGCCTGGAAGCTCGAGAAGCATCTGCGCAAGGGCGAGGCCGACGTGACGATGGTGGACCCGCTGCCGTACATGACGTACCAGCCCTTCCTGCCTGAGGTCGCTGCAGGATCCATCGAGGCGCGCCACGCGGTGGTGCCGCACCGTCGTCATCTGAAGCGCACCAATGTCATCACGGCCAAGATCACCGGCATCGACCACGCCAACAAGGTCGCCACGATCACTCCGCCGGTGGGCGCCCCCTACGAGTTCGCGTACGACCAGATCGTCGTCACGGCCGGAGCCGTCTCGCGCACGTTCCCGATCCCCGGCATCGCCGACAACGCGATCGGGATGAAGACGATCGAGGAGGCCGTCGCCGTGCGCGACCGCCTGCTGACGAACTTCGACCAGGCCGCGACCCTGCCTCCTGGTCCCGAGCGCGACCGCCTGCTGACCGTCGTCGTCGTGGGCGGCGGCTTCGCCGGCATCGAGGCGTTCGGCGAGTTGCGTTCGCTCGCGTCGTCGCTGCTGCCGATGTACCCGCAGCTCACCTTCGACGACACGCACTTCCACCTCATCGAGGCGATGGGGCGGATCATGCCCGAGGTGTCGCTCGAGACCAGCAAGTGGGTCATGAAGGATCTCGCCAAGCGCGGCGCCTACATCCACCTCGACACGCAGGTGACGAGCGCTGTGGACGGAAACGTCGAGCTGTCGACCGGCGAGGTCATCCCCTCGGATCTGATCATCTGGACCGCAGGCGTCATGGCGAACCCCACCGTGGTGCGGGGCGGCGACCTGCCCGTCGAGGAGCGCGGCCGCATCCAGACGCGCGCTGACCTGCGCGTCGGAACCGATGAGGACATCGTCGAGGGCGCCTGGGCGGCCGGCGACGTCTCGGCCGTGCCCGACCTCTCCGGCGGCGGCGTGGGCGGCTACTGCGTGCCGAACGCCCAGCACGCGGTGCGCCAGGCCAAGCTGATGGCCAAGAACATCGTCGCCGTGCTGCGTGGCGAGGAGCCCAAGGACTACTTCCACAAGAACCTCGGCGCGGTCGCCGGTCTCGGTCTGTACCACGGCGTCTTCCAGTCCGGCAAGCTCGCCATCAAGGGCTTCCCGGCGTGGGTCGCGCACCGCGGCTACCACGGCCTGGCCATGCCGACGTGGGAGCGCAAGTGGCGCGTGCTGTGGGGCTGGTGGAACAACCTGTGGCTCGGCCGAGACGTCGCGAACCTGCACGCCGTGCAGAACCCCCGCTACGTGTTCGAGGAGTTCGCTGCGCGTCCCCGCCCGGCTGCGCCTGCATCCGCCGCGCCCGAGAAGGCGGATGCCGGCACGTCAGGCGCCGAGAAGACGCAGGCTGCGAAAGCGGATGCCGCCAAGTCACCCGCCCGCAAGCCGGCGAAGGCGAAGGCGGCCAAGCCCGCCAAGGCGACCGAGCCGGCTGAGGCCCCCGAGCCGGCTGAGGCCCCCGAGCCGGCTGAGGCCCCCGAGAAGGTGCGCTCCTGACCCTCTGACGCAGTGCACGGCCCCACCGCATCCCAGATGCGGTGGGGCCTTTGCTATCGCTTGCCGATTATGATCTATCGTTTTACGATAGGAATCAATCTTCTTGCATAAGGGGTGCGAAATGGGGAGTCTGACAATCGCGATCCTGAAGGCGGTGATCGCCATGTCGCTGGCGGGCTCCGTCTTCGTGCAGGTCTGGTTGCTGCCGTTGATCTGGATCGATCTCGACCAAGCGGGTGCCGAGATGTGGGCGAAGGTCGCCCTGATCACGATCTTCGCTCTCGGCGTGCTCACCATGCAGGTGTTCGCCGTGTGCATCTGGCTTCTGCTGACGCTCGTACGGCGCGGGGCGGTCTTCTCGCGCGCCGCGTTCCGGTACGTCGATGTGATCATCGGCGCGATCGGCACGGCATCCGCTCTCGCCTTCCTTCTCGCCGTCCTGCTCGCCCCGGGCGGCACCGCACCCGGGATCGTCGGTCTCATCTGTGGAGCATCGTTCGTGCTCGCCGGTGTGGCACTGCTCGTCGTCGTGATGCGGCGGCTGCTCACCCAGGCGATCGAGCGCGAGAACCAGGTGAAGGCGCTGCGGTCCGAACTGGATGAGATGGTCTGAACCATGCCGATCGTCGTCGACATCGATGTCATGCTCGCGCGGAGGAAGATGGCCGTCGGGGCGCTCGCCGACCGCATCGGCATCACCCCCGCCAACCTCGCAGCGCTGAAGAACGGCAGGGCCAAAGGCGTGCGCTTCGCGACGCTGGAAGCCCTGTGCGAGGCGCTGGACTGCCAGCCCGGCGATCTGCTGCGGTGGGAGGCGGAAGTTGCGGATGCCGAGGATCGAGCCTCACGCGGGACAGGTGCGCCGACAGTGCCCCCGGTCGGATTCGAACCGACACTGAAGCGAGTTTAAGTCGCCTGCCTCTGCCGTTGGGCTACGGGGGCGCACCGCCAGCCTAGCGAGGAGCCGTTCCCGTCGAGAACGTGGCGCCGCACTAGGGCACGCTGCACGGGCTCACCGCCGAACAGCTGCGGGAACGATATCCGCGCTTCGACGACTTCGTCGCGTTGCGCGCGCGTCTCGACCCGAACAGCCTGTCCGGGAATCGCCACCTGGAGCGCACCCTCGGCTCATGAGCGGGCATCGTCCAGCCGACGCGCAGACGAGTCGGCATAGGATGGGGACGATTCTCGAGGGGGGCACAGGAATGGAATGGCTCTGGCCGGTACTGATCATCGTCGGCGTGCTGGTGCTCGTCGGCATCTACCTCTGGTCGACGTACAACTCGCTCGTGCAGCTGAATGTGCGCGTCGATGAGGCGTGGAGCGGCATCACCGTGCAGCTCAAGCGGCGAGCCGACCTGATCCCCAACCTGATCGAGACGGTGCGCGGCTACGCGGCGCACGAGAAGGCGGTCTTCGAAGGCGTCACTCGCGCCCGTGCCGAGACGCTCTCGGCCACCGGCCCTGCCGAAGCAGGGGTCGCCGAGGGCCACCTGCAGCAGGCGCTGCGCAGCCTGTTCGCCGTCGCCGAGGCGTATCCGCAGCTGCAGGCCAGCCAGAACTACCTGCAGCTGCAGCACTCTCTGGTCGACACCGAGGACAAGATCCAGGCGTCCCGCCGGTTCTACAACGGCGGCGTGCGAGAGCTGAACACCAAGATCAAGGTCTTCCCGAACAACCTGTTCGCACGTGGTCTCGGCTTCACGGAGCGCGAGTTCTTCGAGGTCGCCGACAGCGGCGCCATCTCCGAACCGCCACGCGTGCAGTTCTGATCTTCACCCGGCGACGGCGTCCTCCTCTCGAGGATGCCTGTGGCGTTCGACTGTCGTCACGCGACCGTGCAGCGCCGCGGCGACGGCATCCGACGCATCGCCCCAGCCCGACACGCTGAGACCCTCCAGCCCCTGCCACTCGGCGGCGCGGAGGAGCTCCGCGGCGATCGGGCCGGCGTCCTTCGGGCGCGACTGCGGCTCCCACCAGGCGGACTGCACGCGCAGGACGGATGCCGCACGATCGGCCTTCAGGTCGACGCGCGCGGCGATGCGATCGCCGACCAGCACCGGCAGGGAGTAGTAGCCGAACCGGCGCTTGTGAGCGGGGACATAGATCTCGATGCGGTAGTCGAGTTCGAACACCCGCAGCGCCCGCTCTCGGAACCACACGACCGGGTCGAACGGAGTGAGCAGCGCGGCGCGCTCGATCCGTCGGGGCAGGACGGCCTCCCGGTGCCGCCATGCCGCGAGCGGCCTGCCCGCCCGCTCCCACCCGCGTACCGCCACCGGCTCCAGCTCGCCGGCATCCACGAGCTCGGCGATCGCAGCACGCACGGCGCCGCGATCGCGCAGCCGGTGGTAGTCGGCGAGGTCGGCCTCCGTCGCCACGCCGTAGGAGCGCGCCGCGCGTCGCACCAGCTCGCGCACGGCATCGGTCCGCGGCACGTGACGATCGAGCACTTCGGC
>JAPSIX010000207.1 GCA_031178475.1 Microbacterium sp.
GCCCTGGTCGCCGGCGTCGCCTACCTCGACCCCGGCAACGTCGCCAGCAACATGACTGCCGGCGCGCGATACGGGTACCTGCTGGTATGGGTGGTGCTCGCCGGCAACGTGATGGCGTGGCTGATCCAGTACCTGTCCGCCAAGCTCGGCGTCGTCACCGGGCGCAGCCTGCCCGAGGTGCTCGGCGAGCGCATCCGCAACCGCTGGGCCCGCCGGGCCTACTGGCTGCAGGCCGAGCTGGTGGCGATGGCCACCGACATCGCCGAGGTGCTGGGCGGCGCGGTCGCGCTGCACCTGCTGTTCGGCGTGCCGCTGCTGCTCGGCGGCGCCATCACCGGCGCCGTGTCGATGATCCTGCTGGCGGTGCACTCGCGGCGGGGCCCCCGACACTTCGAGTTCGTGATCATCGGACTCATGGCGACGATCGTGATCGGCTTCACCGCCGGGCTGTTCGTCGCGCCGCCCGACCCGGCCGGTGTCGCATCCGGCATCCTGCCCCGCTTCGCCGACAGCGGTTCGG
The DNA here is from genome assembly GCA_031178475.1 of Microbacterium sp. GTDB lineage: Bacteria > Actinomycetota > Actinomycetes > Actinomycetales > Microbacteriaceae > Microbacterium. The sequence goes on from JAPSIX010000207.1 coordinate 521, forward strand.
TGCTGCTCGCGGCATCCATCCTCGGTGCGACGATCATGCCGCACGCGATCTACGCGCACTCCGCGCTCAGTCGTGACCGGTTCGCCGGGCCAGGCGGTTCGCAACCCGGCATCCGCACCCTCCTCACCGCCACCCGCTGGGACGTGACGGTCGCGATGGTGATCGCGGGGACGGTCAACCTCGCGATCCTGCTGCTGGCGGCGGCGAACCTGCCGGGGGTGGCCGGCACGGATTCGCTCGAGGGTGCGCACGCCGCGATCTCCGCGAACCTCGGCACCGCCATCGGCACCCTGTTCGCGGTCGGGCTGCTCGCATCGGGGCTCGCATCCACCGCCGTCGGCGCCTACGCCGGGGCCGAGATCATGCACGGGCTGCTCGCGGTGCGCATCCCGCAGCTCACCCGCCGCCTGGTCACTCTGATCCCGGCGCTGCTGATCCTCGCCGTCGGGTTCGACCCGACCCTCGCGCTCGTGCTCAGCCAGGTGGTGCTGTCGTTCGGCATCCCGTTCGCACTGGTGCCGCTCGTGGCCCTCACCGCGCAGCGGCGCACCCTCGGTGAGCACGTCAACCGGCGGCTGACCACGGCGCTTGGCCTGCTGTTCTCGGTGCTGCTCATCGCCCTGAACGCGGTGCTGCTGTGGCTGGTGCTGACCGGGGCATGACGCGCGCCGGTAGGCTTCAGCCATGCCGTCTCCCGCCTTCGACGACTACCTGAAGACGGTGTACGCGCACACCGAATGGCAGGACGCTCCGATCACCCCCTCGCAGCTCGCGAGCGCGCTCGGCGTCGCCCCCTCGAGCGTCACCGAGATGGTGAAGAAGCTCGCCGCCGCCGGCCTCGTGTCGCACGTGCCGTACGGCGCGGTGCGGCTGACGGATGCCGGGCGCCGACGCGCCCTGGCGATCGTGCGCCGGCATCGTCTGATCGAGACGTGGCTGGTGCGCGACTTCGGCTACGCCTGGGACGAGGTGCATGACGAGGCCGAAGTGCTCGAGCACACGATCAGCGACCGGCTGCTGGAGGGCATCGACGCTCGACTGGGGCGGCCGCGCTTCGACCCGCACGGCGACGCGATCCCGGATGCCGCCGGCAATGTCGCCCGCGAGCCGTTCGTGCTTCTCGCGGATGCCGGCGCAGGCCACACCGGGCGGGTGCTGCGCGTCAGCGACCGCGACCCCGGGCTGCTGCGCGCACTCGAGTCCGCTGGTGTGGATGTGGGCCGCGAGGTGAGCGTGACGGAAGCCGGCATCCTGCTCGACGGCGACCCCGTCAGACTCCCGGCGGGCGCGGCGGACGTGGTCTGGCTGACCGCCTGAACCACGGGCAATAGGCTGTGCGCATGGGTGATCGCTCCGAGATCGAATGCTGGCTGACCGACATGGACGGCGTCCTCGTGCACGAGAACGACGCCATCCCCGGCGCATCCGATCTGCTCGCCGGCTGGGAGCGCGCCGGCGTGCCGTATCTGGTGCTCACGAACAACTCGATCTTCACCGCGCGCGACCTGTCTGCCCGGCTCCGCGCAAGCGGCCTGCACGTACCCGAGGATCGGATCTGGACCTCCGCACTCGCGACAGCGGACTTCCTCGCCCAGCAGCTGCCGGGCGGCTCGGCGTTCGTGATCGGCGAGGCCGGCATCCTCACAGCCCTGCACGAGGCCGGATTCATCATGACCGAGACTCGCCCCGATTTCGTCGTCGTCGGCGAGACCCGCAACTACTCGTTCGAGGCGATCACCAAGGCCATCCGCCTGATCAAAGACGGCGCGCGCTTCATCGTCACCAATCCCGACGCGACCGGCCCGAGCGCCGAGGGTCCGCTGCCGGCGACCGGCGCGATCGCCGCGCTGATCACGAAGGCGACCGGCAAGGAGCCGTACGTCGTCGGCAAGCCGAACCCGATGATGTTCCGCTCGGCGCTGAACCAGATCGGCGCGCACTCGAAGAAGACCGGCATGATCGGCGACCGGATGGACACCGACATCGTCGCCGGCATCGAGGCCGGCCTGCACACGGTGCTCGTGATGACCGGCATCAGCGACCGGAACGAGATCGAGAAGTACCCGTTCCGCCCCGACGAGATCGTGCAGTCGGTGGCCGACCTGCTCCCGCTGACGACGGAGGGCTGAGATGGGCGCGCTCGACGACGGCGAGCGGGTGGTGGCACCGGATGCCACGACCTGGCGCGCCTGGCTCGAGGCGAACCATGCGGTGTCGAAGGGCGCGTGGCTGGTACGGCCTCGACCCGGCAACGACGACCCGCACGTGGACTATGAGGACGCGATCCTGCAGGCGCTGTGCTTCGGCTGGGTCGACGGACCGGTGCGCGCGTTCGACGAGCGGATCGGTGGGCTCTGGTTCGCGCCGCGACGAGCGGCGAGCGGGTGGGCGGCGACGAACAAGGCCAGGGTTGCGCGGCTCGAAGCGGAGGGGTTGCTCGCTCCGGCCGGTATCCGCGCGATCGAGGTCGCCAAGGCCAACGGCTCGTGGACCGTTCTGGACGGGCCGGAGGCCGGCATCGAGCCCGACGATCTCGCAGCGGCGCTCGACGCGGTGCCCGCCGCCCGAGCGAACTGGGACGCGTTCCCGAAATCGGTCAAGAAACTCGGCCTCACGCAGATCGCGATGGCGAAGCGGGTCGAGACCCGTGCGGCGCGTGTCGCGAAGCTCGTCGCGGATGCCGCAGAAGGGAGACGCCCGTGACTCAGAACGACCTGCTGTTCCTGGTGCTGATCGGGATCGGCATCGCCTCGCTCACGCTCTTCGCCGTGCAGCTGCTGAAGCGGCCGAAGCGCGACGACCGTGGCGAGTGGTACGAGGGGCCCTGGGACGACGACGACCGACCGCGCGGACGGTGA
>JAPSIX010000208.1 GCA_031178475.1 Microbacterium sp.
GCGGCGATGAAGCTGCACGGTACGGACATCGAGACGTTGACGTCGACGTTCTTCGCGGAGTTCTCCGCCCTCGACTTCGGAGGAGACGACTGATGTCGCTCAAGTCCCTGTTCCGCGAGCTGAAGCAGGCTGGTCTCAAGGGTTTCGGCCATTCGCAGAAGCTGCGTGGCCTCGTCGACAATCTGACGAACCATACGGATGACATCGTGAGGCAGGTCCGCCGCCAGGACGAGTTCACCCCTCCGCCCGCACTGACCGGAGCCAGCACGAACCGGGTCGACCGTACGACCACCGAACCGCTGTACCGATCAGACAACCGGCCGCCGGACGTCATCTTCGACGAGGGCTTCCAGGTGCGGGATCCGTCGAACAACGACCTCAGCACCTTCGTGCACACCAACGGGCCGTCGAACTTCGTCAGCACCACCCGGGACTCCGAACTGTACAAGCGGTGGCCGGCGGCCTACCGGTACACCGTGGACGCTCCGGGCGGTATCGATGTCGATGCGACCATGCCGAATGGCCCGTACGCTCCCGGTACGGCGGCGCCAGAGTCTGAGATCGCGTTCCAAGGAGGCATCCCGGCCGAGAACATCGTGGGCGCTCATCCTGTGCTCCCCGGCGGCACGCTCGGCGATTGGGCGCCCAATCCGAACTACAGTGGTGCGAAGAAGTGACTGATCGCGACAGCCAGGAGGAGGGTGCGTCCATGACCACGGCTCAGACGGCTCCCCCGATCACCGAAGCGCTTCGCGCGCAGGCACGCGCGAATCCCGGGGCGTGGGTCTATGCCATCGATCCCGGCTTCGACGGGGCGGGTGATGTTCCGCCGCAGGGCATCATCGGGGCATGGCGCACCGACGAGAAGGGCGAGTTGAGCGCTGAGTTCACGCCTAACCCGCGCTATCTTCCCACCCCCCAGGCGCGCGGATGGCAAGAGCCCGCGACCGAGCTCGAGTACGTCCTGCAGATGGTGCTGTCGGGCTATCTGCCCGATGAGCAGCTCGCACGGGTGTTCGCGTCGTCCGAGGTCTTCGTCTTCAGCCGCCCGGAGGGCGGGCTCTTCCTCGCGCCCGGGCAGGACGGCGGTCAGCTCGTCTACGCGTACACCGATGCCCAGAAGGCCTCCGCCTCGGGGTATGCCGAGCATGAGCCGGTCCGCGGATCCGAGCTGGCAGCGGTGCTGCCCGATGGTGCGCGGATCGCGCTCAACGCGGGGGCGCACATCTCAGCGATCGTCGATCCTGCCGACGTCGTCAGCGCATGATCCAGAGCCCGCAGACGATCACGATCGCACGGGAGGGTGCCGCACATGATGCGTCGGTCTCGTGGCGTTACGAGCGCGGCGGCTGGGTGGTGGAACTCACCTGCGCCGCGTTCGACCCGGTTCACGCCCAGGCGGACGACGCTTTCGAAGCACTGTGCACGATCCGCGAGCAGGTCGAGCCCCATGGGTGGCGGATCGGTGTCGCCGGTGCCCAGGCGGACGTCTGGCCCAGCGGCATGTCCCGAGACCAGGGCGGCGGCCTGGTCGTCTATCGCATGACGTCGGAGGGCGCAGCGGAGATCCTCGACACCTTCGCGCCCGTGAACCCCGACTCTGTCGTCGACCTCGCCGAGCAGCGGGCAGAGATCGACCGGCTGTTCGCCGAGATCTCCCACGGTAACGGCTGACACCGCCTGCCCGGTGCGGAGATCGATCCTCCGGACGTTCGACTCCGAGGCCGGCGCCCTGGGACGATGGGCTGATCTCCCCATCGCGGCGTTGCAGAGACTGTCAGTAGCCTCGGTGACGGAGGTGGTCGTCGTGGGAATGATGTTGCCGAACGAGCTCATCTGGGTCATGGACAAGATGGGGCTGGAATGGCCCGACGTCGACGAAGACGAGGTGCGCAAGGCCGCGATGCTCGTGCGCGGGTATCGCGACGACATGGAGATGCTCGTACAGGCCGCCGACCGTCGAATCAACGGCGAGCTCGCCGCTGCCATGCGCGGCGAGGCGGGTGCAGCCCACATCAACGGCTGGAACCGCAACCGTTCCGAGAACGTGCAGCAGCTGCTCGACATCCTGGGGCCGGCGGCGACCGGCATCGACCTCGCGGCCGACATCGTGTTCGCCCTCAAAATGAAGGTGATCGCCGAGGTCACCCTGACGCTGGCTCAGCTGGTTCCGCTGCTGCTCGCGGGTCCCCTCGGGGCCGGCGGTGCAGCGGCGCTGATCCTCGCGCGCAAGAAGCTGTTCTCGATGATGATGGAGGCGACCCTCGAGAAGGTGATCGACGAGGTGCTGCCGCTTGCGGTCGAACCGCTCGCGGAGCGGGTTCCCGGTCTGGCTATGGCCTTGCTCGACGCCCCGGTCGTGGAGAGCACAGTGGGCGACGTAGACGAGTTCTATGCCGACCTGGTGGCACTCGACCAGGCCGCCGAAGATATGGACGCGCACGCGGCTGACGTGGAGGACCTCACCGACCGCCTGCTGGCAGACCTCGCCAACCTGCAGATCTCGGGGGACTGAACGATGACGATGAAGAAGCTGATCCGTGATCTCGTCGACGCCGTGGACGGCGCCGGGCGGGAGTTCAAGCAGGGCTTCTCCGGTGCCTTCCGCAAGCGTGGGGGGAAGCACCGAGCGGATGCCGATGCCATCCGCGGCGTGGACCGGCGCAACACCGACTACGAGCCGAAGCATCGAGGGGACGGCAAGCAGCCGACCTCGCACGCCAAGGAGTACCACGTCCTCGAGGACGTGACCCGGGGCCGCGAGGCCCAGCTGAAGGGGTACGAACCGCGGCACCGCGACCCCGACTACGATCCCGCCCGCGATCTCGGCCGCTCCATCGGCAACGAGGTCCGCGCGGTGCCGGGCGACATCCTCGACGAGGTCAAGGGCACTCCCAAGAAGGTGCCGGGGCAGATCGTCGAGGAGCTCTACGAGGATGCCATCGGGCAGGACGATCCCGACAAATACGGCGCCCAGAGTCAGGGCGATATGCGCTTCCTCGCACCCGAGGGTGAAGCCCGCGAGCTGAAGGCGCTGAGCCACGCCGAACTCGAGAGCCGGTTCGACCTCGCACCGGGCGCCTTGGAGGGAGCGAACGTCGAGATCAAGACCATCCCGGACTCCCGCTTCGTCAGCATCGAGATCGACATCCCCGGCGACTGATGTTGGGGTTCGAGGCGGCGCACCGGAGGTGGGAAGGACTACCCATGGTCTACCCGACGGCTCGAAAGTACTCTCGATCCAGGAGGTTGCGCTGTGGGAATGATGTTGCCGAATGAGCTTGTCTGGGTGATGGAGAAGCTGGGTTTCGAGTGGCCGGATGTGGATGAGGATGAGGTGCGCAAGGGTGCGTCTCTGGTTCGGAGTTTCG
>JAPSIX010000209.1 GCA_031178475.1 Microbacterium sp.
TCCAGCCCGCGAGTCTCGGCCATCTGCAGAGGCGTCTGCCCCTCGCTGCCGGATGGCCGGTCGAGTTCCACGCCGCCGGCGATCAACGCGCGCACGGTGAGCGCGTACCTCTCATCGTCCTCGCCGAAGATCACCGCCTCGTGGATCGCCTGATACCCGATCCGGTTGACGTGATCGCGATCGATGCCGGCGCGCAGCAGCTCGCCGACGACGAAGCCGTGCCCTCGCTCCGCAGCGCGGATCAGCCCCGTCCCGTTCCAGCTGTCCTTGTCGTCCACGCGCGCGCCGTGCTCGAGCGTGAGCCGAAGCAGCTCGTGGTACCCCTCGCTCGTCGCGATCAGGTACGCCGACTGCTGGGTGTCGTCCTTCGCGTTGACGTCCGCACCGCGGGCGATGAGATCGGCCGCGGTGCGGACGTCGTTCGCCCACGCCGCATCCCGCAGCTGCGCGTCGAGCGCGTCCTCACCCTCCGAGGGCGCACCGCCGTCCGGCGGAGGGGATGCCGGAGCGCACGCGGCGAGGGAGATCGCCGTGGCGAGGATCGCGATCAGGACGAAGGGACGCATGGCTGCTCACCAGAACCGTTCCGGCTTCTTGGCGGGCGGGCGGTCGGTGCCGCCCCAGCGGTCGGATTCGGCCTTCGCCGCCGCCGCTGCGGCATCCGCGTCGCGCAACGCCTCCGCCGCGGAATCGGCGGGGTCGGCCGACATCACGAACAGGGTTGTGAGCGGTCCGCGGGCGGTGTCCACGACCGTGCACTCGCGCACCTGCGCCCGCCACACGTCGACGCGCTCGCGCGGCACGTCGCGCAGCCGGTATCGGATGCCGCGGTCGAGGTCGTGCACGGCGACGATCTCGCCGGCATCCGCCTCGCCCTGACGCACCTCGGCGACCTCCACGTGGTTGCCCCGCGGCACAGGAGCGGATGCCGCGATGATGAGCGTTCTCTCCATGGACACACTCTAAGCCTGGATCCACGCCCCGGTTCTGCCGAGGTGCACGGACGTCAAGCACGCGGCATGATGTAAAATTACATCATGCAACGCACGCAGATCTCACTGACTGATGAGGATCGGAACCTCCTCGATGCGGAGGCCGCCCGCACCGGCCGGTCGATCTCTGCACTGATCCGTGATGCTGTCACAAGGACCTACGGTTTCCGCAAGGACGCCGAGCAGGATGTGCAGGCGATTGATGCCGCTTTGGGCGCCTGGCACGACCGGAAGGTCGACGGCGAGACGTATGTCGAGGGCATCCGGTCCGGTGATCGGCTCCGTCAGACCACCGCACGATGAGCGCTCTCGTCGACACCTCGGTGCTCATCGATGTGCTCCGTGGGGAAGCTGCCGCCGCTGCGGTCCTTCGCAACGCGCGCATGGCTGGTCCGCTTCACGCCAGCGAGGTAACCCGGCTGGAAGTGTTGGCCGGCATGCGGCGCGGGGAGGAAACCGCCACCCGAGCCCTGCTGGGGGTCCTCACTTGGCACCCCCTGGACGATGACGTTGCCGAGATCGCCGGCGAGCTCGGACGGCGCTGGCTGCCGAGCAACCGTGGCATCGATTCCGCCGATCTCGCCATTGCGGCCACTGCGGTACTGCTCGGCGCCCCGCTGCTCACCCGAAACATCAAGCACTTCCCGATGTTCACCGACTTGTCCGCGCCATACTGAGCACGGAAAGGGCGCCATGACGACGAGAGCAGAACTGCGCCGAAGCACTCGCAAGGGTCGCGGGGCGCTTCGAGGCCTGCTCTCCGGTGCGATCATTCTGCTCTGGCTGGCCGGAGCGTCGTTCGGCGGACCTCTGTTCGGCAAGGTCGACGAGGTGTCCTCGAACGACCGCACCACCTACCTGCCCGAGTCGGCCGCCGCGACGACCGTGCAGAACGCGCTGGACGACTTCCTCGGCTCGGATTCGCTCCCCGCCGTCGTGGTGTTCGAATCGGATGCCGAGATCGACGACGCCCTGCTCGAGGACCTGGCCGACGCGCTGACCTCCGCGACCGACGCGGAGGGCGTGCAGGACGGCTCCTCCCCCGTCATCGTCTCCGACGACGGCCGCGCCGCGCAGGCGTTCGTGCCCATCGACACGGATGCCGACGTCGGCGAGGTCTCCACCGCACTCTCCGCCGACCTGCGCGAAGCCGTGCCCGTCGGCGTCGCCGTGTACGTGACCGGGCCGGCCGGTTTCACGGCCGACCTGGTCGCCGGATTCGCCGGGATCGACGGCATCCTGCTGCTCGTCGCCCTGCTCGCGGTGCTGGTGATCCTCGTGATCGTCTACCGCTCCGTGCTGCTGCCCGTCGTCGTGCTGAGCACCAGCCTGTTCGCCCTGTGCGTGGCGCTGCTCGTGGTGTGGTGGGCGGCGAAGTTCGGCATCCTGCTGCTGAGCGGGCAGACCCAGGGCATCCTGTTCATCCTCGTGATCGGCGCCGCGACCGACTATTCGCTGCTGCTCGTCGCACGCTTCCGCGAGGAACTGCGCAGCACGCACGACAAGTGGCAGGCGGTCCGCGCCGCGTGGCGCGGCTCCTTCGAGCCGATCCTCGCTTCCGGCGGAACAGTCATCGCCGGTCTGCTGTGTCTGCTGCTGAGCGAGCTGAAGTCCAACAGCACGCTCGGCCCGGTCGCCGCGATCGGCATCGTCTTCGCCATGCTCGCCGCTCTGACGCTGCTGCCCGCGCTGCTCGGGCTGTTCGGCCGGGCGGCGTTCTGGCCGAGGCGACCCGCCTTCGAACCCGACCGGGTCGCCGACGAGGATCCGCTGACCGCGCGCGGCCTCTGGCCGGCGCTGGCTCGTGGCATCCGCCGGCGCCCGCGGGTCACGTGGATCGCGACCGCCGTGGTGCTCGCGATCGCCGCCGCCGGAATCGTGCAGCTCGACGCCCGCGGAATCGCGCAGTCCGAGCTGGTGCTCGGCGAGTCCGAGGCGCGAGACGGGCAGGCCGTGCTCGGTGAGCACTTCCCCGGCGGCTCGGGCAGCCCGGTCTACGTGCTCGTCGACGAGGGGCGGATGCAGGACGCCGCCGACGTGCTCCTCGCCGAGGACGGCGTCGACACCGTCGCCGTGACGGCATCCGCTTCCCCATCTGGAAGCGCGCCGGTCACCGAAGACGGCATCGCCGCATTCGGCCCGCCCGGCACCCCTGCGCCCGCGCCGACGGTCGTCGATGGGCAGGTGCTGCTGCAGGGCACTCTGGCCGATGCCGCGGACTCCGCCGCCGCGGAGCAGACGGTGGCCGCGCTGCGCGAGAACCTCGAGCCGACCGGCGCGCTCGTCGGCGGGGTGACGGCCACGGCGGTCGATACGAACGCCGCGTCGATCCACGACCGCAACCTCATCATCCCGGTGATCCTGGGCGT
>JAPSIX010000210.1 GCA_031178475.1 Microbacterium sp.
GCGCCAGCGCGACGTTCTGCAGGGCGGTGTGGTCGGGGAAGAGGTTGAAGTGCTGGAACACGAGCCCGACGCGGCGGCGCAGCACATCGGGCTTGAGCGCGAGCGCGTCGTCGTCGGCGAGCTGGATTCGACCGGCCTTCGGCTCGTGCAGGCGGTTCACGCCGCGCAGCAGGGTGGACTTGCCCGAGCCGGAGGGGCCGATGATGCAGGTGGTGGTGCCGGGTTCGACGTTGATCGAGACGTCACGGATCACGTCGACGTCGCCGTAGGCCATCACGAGGTTCTCGATGTGCAGCCGGGAGCCCTCGTAGAAGCGGCCCTCGGTGACGGGCTGGGGCGAGGTGTACGTCATGTGTTCTCTCCACGGGTGTAGACCGGGCTGAGGGTCGTCTCGGCGACCTCTTCCAGGCCGCTCTTGGGGGCGGTGGCCTTGCGGCGGCCGGTGCGGAACCGGTTGTCGAAGTAGTTCACGAGGTGCGTCAGCGGCACGGTGATCACGAGGTAGAAGACGCCCGCCATCACAAGCGGTGACAGATTGCCGGTGAGCACGGCGGCGTCCTGCCCGACGCGGAACAGCTCGCGCTCGCTGACCAGCAGGCCGAGGAAGTACACCAGAGAGGAGTCCTTCACGATCGCGATGAACTGGTTCACCAGCGCTGGCAGGACCCGACGGATGCCCTGCGGCACCACCACGAGACGCATCGCACTGCCGTAGGTCATGCCGAGCGCGCGGCAGGCCTCGAGCTGGCCGCGCTCAACCGACTGGATGCCGGCGCGGAAGATCTCGCCGATGTAGGCGCCGGCGATCAGGCTGAGAGCCAGGATGCCGAGCGGGTAGGGGGACGGACCGAACAGCTGCCGGCTGATCGCGGCGAAGCCTTGACCGATGAGCAGGATGGTGAGGATCGCGGGCAGGCCGCGGAAGATGTCGGTGTAGATGCGTGCCGGGACACGCAGCCAGGCGGTGCGGGCGACGCCCATGATCGCGAGGATCATGCCGATCACGATGCCGAGCACCGTGGCGGCCACCGAGATGATCAGGGTGTTCACCAGCCCAGTACCGAGCAGCTGCGGAAGCACCTTCCACATCGCCTCGAAATCGAGGAACGTCTTGATGAGCTTGTCGAGCCAGTCCATGGGGATCTCCTGTTCGGGGTGCGGGGCCGCGGCGTGCGCGGCCCCGCACCGGCGAGGCGATTACTCGCCGCCGCCCTCGCCCTGCTCGTCGCTGGGCAGGTACTGGTCGGGCATCGGCGAGCCGGGGAACCACTTCTGGTACAGCTCCTTCCAGGTGCCGTCCTCCATGGCCTCGTGAAGGGCCTCGTTCAGAGCCTTCTTGAACTCGTCCTTGCCCTGCGCGATGGCGAAGCCGGCCGGAGCGTCGAACGAGGGGATGTCGATCGCGTTCTCGAGCCCGTACTGCGCGGCGTACTCCTTGGCCGCCTCGTAGTCGAGGAAGTGCGCGTCGACCGAGCCGCTGTTCACGGCCGAGATCGCCGAGTTGTTGTCGGGGAAGCGCACGAGCTCGGTGTCGGTGAAGTTCTTCACCGCGTAGGCCTCCTGCAGGGTGCCCTGCACCACGCCGAGGCGCTTGCCGGCGAGGCTGTCCTCGTCGGTGATGTCGGAGTCGGGGCTGGCCATCACGGTCAGGTAGCCGGCCAGGTAGCCGTCGCTGAAGTCGACGGTCTGCTTGCGCTCGTCGGTGATGCCGATCGCGGCGACGCCCACGTCGAACTGGCCGTTGGCGACCGCGGCGAGCAGGCCGGAGAAGTCCTGGCCGGTGAAGACGACGTCGTCGATGCCGATGCGCTCCGCGACGTCGCGGAACAGCTCGACGTCGAAGCCGGTGAACTCGCCGGACTCGTCGGTGAACGTGTACGGCTTGGCGTCGCCGAGGCTGGCGACGCGGATCTGGCCGGGAGTGATCAGGCCGTAGGGGTTGTCGTCACCGGCTTCGCCGGTCGACGCGGGGGTGCTGTTCTGGGCGCACGCGGTGAGTGCGAGCATTCCGGCGACGGCCGCGGCGACCGCGAATCGGCGGAACGGGAACTTCTTGGCCACTGTGTGGCTCCTCTCTTGGGGGACTGCGTTGTCGGGAGGCTGGCGCCTCGATCCGATCTCGACTAAATTGAGACCGGTCTCAATCGGGGTTTCCAGGAGAATACATGCGGCACGGCGAGCCGTCAATAGGCTGAGTAACCACACGGACGAAAAGGGGGCGGTCGAGTGACCGCACAGAATCAGAGCGGACGCCGCGACGCCACCGTCGCCGACGTCGCCGCGATGGCCGGCGTTTCCAAGGCCACGGCGGCCAGAGCGCTCGGCGACTACGGCGCCGTCAGCGCGAAGGTCAGAGAGCGGGTCAGCGCAGCGGCGGCGGCACTCGGATATCGTCCCAACGAGGTCGCCCGCAGCATGAGCACCGGCCGGTCGAACACGATCGGCATCGTCGTCGGCGACATCGAGAACCCCGCGTTCGCGCAGGCGACGCGCGGGGCGGCGGACGTCGCCGAGGAGGCGGGGTACGACCTCATCCTGTCGAACTCGCGAGAAGACGCGGATGCCGAGCGCAAGGCCATCGAGGTGCAGTTGGCCAAGCGGGTCGACGGGCTCATCGTCGCCCCGGCTTCCTCACTGCGCACCGCGAACTATGCGGGGATAGCCGACGCCGGGCGCCCGGTGGTCTTCTTCGACCGACTCGTGCACGGCTTCGCGGCGGATGCCGTCGTCTCGGCCAACCGCGAGAGCGCTCGCCGGTTGACGCAGGTGCTGCTGGATGCCGGGCACCGACGTATCGCGTACGTGTCGACGCTCGTCGAGCCCGAGCCCGTCGAACCGCGCGCCGTGTGGGATGACGGTGGGCTGTCTTTCGCTCCTCGACTCCTGTCGTCGGTCATCGAAGACCGTATGGCCGGTTACGCCTCTGCGCTGCGAGAGGCAGGGGTCGAGAATCCGCTGGCGTTCGTGCGCCTTGGCGCCGGCGTGGACGGCATCGGACGAATGGTGGCCGGACTGATCACCGGTGCGAGCGCGGTGACAGCGATCATCGCCTCCGACAGCGTGATCGCGATCGAGGCGTTCCGCGCCATCCGTGAACTCGGACTGCGCATCCCCGAGGACATCTCGCTCGTGGGCTTCGACAATGCACCGTGGACATCGGTGACCGAACCCGGCATCACCGTGATCGCCCAGCCCGAGCGCGAGCTCGGGGCGCTCGCCACGCGGCTCCTCATCGAGCGGATCGAGGGCGGGGCTCGCCCGGCATCCGTGCACACGCTGCCCCAGGAGCTGATCGAGCGAGGATCGGTCGCCGCGCCGGTGGGCGGCTGATCCGGCTAGTCAGAGCCGGTTC
>JAPSIX010000041.1 GCA_031178475.1 Microbacterium sp.
CGCAGACGGATGTAGTAGATCGTCTTGATGCCCTTGCGCCAGGCGTAGATCTGCGCGCGGTTGATGTCGCGGGTGGTGGCGGTGTCCTTGAAGAACAGCGTCAGCGACAGCCCCTGATCGACGTGCTGGGTGGCAGCGGCGTAGGTGTCGATGACCTTCTCGTAGCCGATCTCGTACGCGTCCTGGTAGTACTCCAGGTTGTCGTTCGTCATGAAAGGCGCCGGGTAGTACACGCGCCCGAGCTTGCCCTCCTTGCGAATCTCGATCTTCGACGCGATCGGGTGGATCGAACTCGTGGAGTTGTTGATGTACGAGATGGAACCCGTCGGCGGGACGGCCTGCAGGTTCTGGTTGTAGATGCCGTGCTTCTGGATGGACTCCTTCAGCTCGATCCAGTCCTGCTGAGTCGGGATGTGCTTGCCGGCGAACAGCTCCTTGACCTTCTCGGTCTGCGGCGCCCAGGCCTGCTCGATGTACTTGTCGAAGAACTCCCCTGACGCGTACTTCGAGTCGGCGAAGCCGTCGAACGTCTCGCCCCGCTCGATCGCGATGCGGTTCGAAGCGCGCAGCGCATGGAACAGCACCGTGTAGAAGTAGATGTTCGTGAAGTCGACGCCCTCTTCCGAACCGTAGAACACGCGCTCGCGTGCCAGGTAGCCGTGCAGGTTCATCTGCCCGAGGCCGATAGCGTGCGAGCGGTCGTTGCCGTCCTCGATCGAGCGCACCGACGCGATGTGGCTCTGATCGCTCACCGCGGTGAGCGCACGGATGGCCGTTTCGACGGTCTGCCCCAGGTCGTCGGCGTCCATCGACAGCGCGATGTTCATCGACCCGAGGTTGCAGGAGATGTCCTTGCCGATCTGGTCGTACGACAGGTCGACGTTGTACGTCGTCGGCGTGTTCACCTGCAGGATCTCGCTGCAGAGGTTGGACATGTTGATCCGACCCTTGATCGGGTTGGCCTTGTTCACCGTGTCCTCGAACATGATGTACGGGTAGCCCGACTCGAACTGGATCTCGGCGAGGGTCTGGAAGAACTCGCGGGCGTTGATCTTCGTCTTCTTGATCCGCGGGTCGTCGACCATCTCGCGGTACTTCTCGGTGACCGAGATGTCGCCGAAGGGCACGCCGTACACGCGCTCGACGTCGTACGGCGAGAACAGGTACATGTCCTCGTCGTTCTTCGCCAGCTCGAACGTGATGTCGGGCACGACCACGCCGAGCGAGAGCGTCTTGATGCGGATCTTCTCGTCGGCGTTCTCGCGCTTGGTGTCGAGGAAGCGCATGATGTCGGGGTGGTGCGCGCTGAGGTACACCGCGCCCGCGCCCTGACGGGCGCCGAGCTGGTTCGCGTAGCTGAAGCTGTCTTCGAGAAGCTTCATCACGGGGATGATGCCGGAGGACTGGTTCTCGATCTGCTTGATCGGTGCGCCCGCCTCGCGGATGTTGCTCAGCAGCAGCGCCACTCCGCCGCCGCGCTTCGACAGCTGCAGCGCCGAGTTGATGCCGCGGGCGATGGACTCCATGTTGTCCTCGATGCGCAGCAGGAAGCAGCTGACGAGTTCGCCACGCTGCGCTTTGCCGGCGTTGAGGAAGGTGGGCGTCGCCGGCTGGAAGCGGCCGGAGATGATCTCCTCGACGAGGTTCACCGCAAGCTGCTCGTCACCGTCGGCGAGCGCGAGGGCGGTCATCACGACGCGGTCCTCGAAGCGCTCGAGGTAGCGCTTGCCGTCGAACGTCTTCAGCGTGTAGCTGGTGTAGTACTTGAACGCGCCGAGGAAGGTCTCGAATCGGAACTTCTTCGAGTAGGCGAGGTCGTTGAGCTCCTGGATGAACTCGAACGAGTACCTCTCGATGACTGTGGGCTCGTAGTACTGCTTCTCGACCAGGTAGTCCAGCCGCTCCTTGAGCGAGTGGAAGAACACCGTGTTCTGATTCACGTGCTGCAGGAAGTACTCCCGCGCGGCACGCTTGTCAGCGTCGAACTGGATCTTCCCGTTCGCGTCGTACAGGTTCAGCATCGCGTTCAGGGCGTGATAATCCATGCCCTCGTATGCGGGGTTCATCTTGAACGCCGACTGCTCGGCCAGCGCCGTGTCCGTCACTGCAGCTTCCACCATCGTTCCAATCCGTCGCTCACGCGATCGACATCATCCTGCGTGCCGAATACCTCGAGCCGGTACAAGTGCGGCACGTGGCACTTGCGGCTGATGATCTCTCCGGCAAGACAGAACGCCTCGCCGAAGTTGGTGTTGCCGGCGGAGATGACTCCGCGGATGTGACGCCGGTTGCGCTCGTCGTTGAGGAACCGGATCACCTGCTTGGGTACGGCGCCCTTCTCCTCGCCACGCCCCAGCCCTCCCCCGTATGTCGGGGTGACGAGGACGAACGGCTCGTCGATGACGAGCGGCTCATCCCCGCGATGCAGCGGGATGCGGCGCGCGGGAAGTCCGAGCTTCTCTATGAAGCGGGCCGTGTTGCCGGACACACTCGAGAAGAACACCAGGAGCGGAGCGGCGGTCGCTACAGTGCTCATGAGATCTCCCCTCTCGACGGCCTGGTGGGTGCTTCGACAGGCTCAGCAACCCACCGGCGCTACGCCAGGCGAGCGGCCAGCTCGTCGATCTTGTCGGGACGGAAGCCCGACCAGTGGTCCTCGTCGGTGACGACGACCGGCGCCTGCATGTAGCCGAGCGCCTTGACCTGCTCGAGCGCCGTGGCGTCCTCGGAGAGGTCGTGGATCTCGTACTCGATGCCCTTGGCGTCGAGCGCGCGATAGGTGGCGTTGCACTGCACGCACGAAGGCTTGGTGTAGACCGTGATCGACATGATGATGTCTCTCTTTCCCCTCAGATCCAGGTATGTGACCGGCAGACCCCCGCCGGGAGTTCAATACTACATATAGGTACGGACATTGGAAGCGACCACAAGGGGTAGTAGTTACATCCGTGTAGTTTTCCACTGCTCTCCCCTGTTACAACACAGGTTGTCCACCATTCCTTCCACAGCCGGCACCTCGCCGGAGGCACCCCCGAGCCGCGTGTTCTCGGGCTTCGCGGGCCCCGTCGCAGAATCCATCCACAGGTGGCACGCTACGACGCCCCTCCGACATCGCCTGGCCTGTGGAAACTGCACTTCGGCGTGTCGCGGCGTGTCGCGGCATCCGCTCTCTCCCTCCCGGTCGCGCGCGCTCGGTAGGGTTCTCTGGTGGCGGGATATCGTGACCTTCTTCGCACGCCGGGCGTAGCGCGGATCATCGCGGCGCAGCTGGTGGCGCGCTTCCCCAACGGCATGACCAGCCTGGCCATCCTCCTGCACGTCGAGCAGACCACCGGCTCGTACGGCGCCGCCGGGATCGTGCTGGCCGCCTCCTCCGTCGGCCAGGCGATCGCCGGGCCGGTGACGAGCCGCTGGATGGGAGCCTGGGGCATGCGGCGGGTCCTCGCCCTCACCCTCGCGGTGTGCACGCTCTCGGTCGTCGCCCTCGCCCTGCTCCCCCTGACGCTGCCGGGCTACATGGCGTTCGCGCTGCTGGCGGGGCTCTCCACTCCGCCCGTGCAGTCAGCGGTGCGCACCATCTACCCCAAGCTCGTGAACGCCGGACAGCTCACCCCGCTGTTCTCGCTCGACGCCTCGCTTCAGGAGATCATCTGGATCGTCGCGCCCGTCGTGATCACGCTCGTGTCCACTCAGGCCGGCACGGTCGAGGGTCTGCTTCTGGTCGCCGTGATGCTCGTCGGCGGCGGAAGCTGGTTCATCCTGCTCCCCGAGGTCGGCCGCGTGCGCATCCCGCGCAGCAGGCGCGCGTTCGGACTGGTCGTGCTCAAGCCGCCCGTGATGCTCGCGACCGTCGTCGGGTTCCTGCTGATCGGAGCGTGCTCGGCAGTCGAGGTCGGCGTCGTCGCCACATTCGGCCACGACGGACTGGAAGCCGGACTGGTGCTCGCCGTGTTCTCGGCCGGCAGCCTGATCGGCGGGCTCGCCTTCGGGCACATCCCGATCGGCCCGTGGGCGATGGCCCGACGGCTGCTGATCGTGACGGTCGGGCTCTCGCTCACGATGATCATGTTGAACGTGTACTGGATCGGCGGCACGCTGGTCCTCGCCGGGCTCGGCATCGCTCCGGCGCTCGCCGTGCTGTTCGCGATCACGACGGCGAGCGTCAAGTTCAGTGAGACCGCGGAGGCGTTCGGGTGGGCTGGCACCGGCCAGCTCATCGGCGCCGCCGCGGGTTCGGCCGTGGCCGGCATCCTCATCGACCAGAGCGGGCCGATGGGCGCCTACCTGGCCGCCGCGGTGTTCGCGTTCGTGGGGCTGCTTGTCTCGGTCGCCTTCGTCCGCTCCTTCCCCGACCTCCGCCATCGCGACCCGAGCCCGTACCCCGACACCGAACCGGTGGCGGTCACCCGCGGACCATAGGCTGGGAGCGTGCCAGCACCGCTCACGCTCCCCCGCCTGGTCTGGGGCGACGGCCCCCGACAGGCCCTGCTCGTGCACGGGCTCGGCTCGTCGGCAGCCCTGATGTGGCGCGTCGCCGACGCACTCGCGGATGCCGGATGGCGGGCGACCGCCGTGGACCTGCGCGGCCACGGCGATGCACCCCGCAGCCTCGACTACCGCGTCACGGCGTACGCGACCGATCTCGCCGCCTGCCGCCCCGAGGACGGCGGCGCCTGGGACGCGGTCATCGGTCACTCCCTGGGCGGCGCCGCGAGCGTCGTCGCAGCGGCATCCGCTCCGGAGTGGACCGGCCGGCTCGTATTGATCGACCCCGCCATCCACGTCACGGGGCGCGACGCCGGCATCGTCCGCCGCAGCCAGGAGCGCGCCTTCGCCGCGCCGAGCGTGGAGACGGTGCGCGATGAGCATCCGCACTGGCATCCGCAAGACGTCGAGCTCAAGGTCGATGCCGTACTGCGTGCGAGCCGATGGGCGGTCGAGCAGACGAGCGTGCAGAACCAGCCGTGGGACGTGCGCGCCGAAGCCGCTCGGCTCACCGTGCGCACGCACATCATCGGCGCCGACCCGGAGGTCTACAGCCTCTTCACCGGCGAGCTGGCCGAATCGGTGCTGCAGAACCCGCAGTTCTCGATGTCGATCGTCACCGGTGCCGGGCACTCACCCCACCGCGACAAGCCCGAAGCGACCATCGCGCAGATCATGGAGGCTCTGGAGTGAGAACGTTCGATCCCGCCCGGCACCTGCCCGACGACCTTCTCGAGCGCATCCGCGAGCGCGCGCCCATTCACGACCGCGAGAACACCTTCCCCGAACAGGATCTCGAGGAGTTGCGAGATGCCGGCTACCTCTCGATCCTCGTCCCCACCGAGCGCGGCGGCGCGGGTCTCGGGCTCGAACAGGCCGCCCAGCTGCAGCAGCGCCTCGCCTCAGCCTCCCCCGCCACGGCACTGGCGATCAACATGCATCTCGTGTGGACCGGCGTCGCGAAGGTCTTCAGCGACCGCGGCGTCCCCGGCTTGGAGTTCGTGCAGGACGGCGCCGTCGCCGGCGAGGTCTTCGCGTTCGGGATCAGCGAGGGCGGCAACGACTTGGTGCTGTTCGGCAGCGACACGGATGCCGCCCCGCAGCCCGACGGCGGCTACGCCTTCACCGGCACGAAGATCTTCACCTCGCTCGCCCCGGTGTGGACGAAGCTGGGCCTGCACGGCCTCGACACCACCAGCGAGGATGCGCCGAAGCTGGTCTTCGCGTTCATCGACCGCACGGATGCCGTGCAGACCCGCGACGACTGGGACACCCTCGGCATGCGCGGCACGCAGAGCCGGACGACCCGCCTCGACGGCGCGGTCGCGGCACCCGAGCACGTGGTGCGCCGGATCGACCCCGGGCCGAATCCGGATCCGATCGTGTTCGGCATCTTCAGCGTGTTCGAGATCCTGCTGGCATCGGTCTACACCGGCATCGCCCGCCGAGGGCTCGACCTGGCCGTGGCCGCCGCCCAAGGCCGGCGGTCCAAGAAGACCGACACGACGTACAGCCAGGACCCCGACATCCGCTGGCGCATCGCCGACATGGCACTCGCCTACGACGCCCTGCCCCCGCAGATCACAGCCCTCGCGCGCGATGTCGACGAGCTCGCCGATCACGGTGCGCGCTGGTTCACCCTGCTGTCCGGCGTCAAGCACCGCGCCGTCACGATGGCGAAGCAGGTGGTCGACGAGGCCATGCTCGTCGCCGGGGGCTCGTCTTATTTCACCCGCAACGAGCTGTCGAGGCTGTACCGCGACGTGCTCGCCGGGATGTTCCATCCCTCCGACCCCGAGTCCGCGCACGCTACCGCGGCCAGCGCGTGGCTGGGGCCACTCGAGAGTTGACCTGAGAGGATAGGCGGCATGTCGCGCACTCCGATGACGCTGCTGTCCCCCGCGGATCAGGAGCGGCTGCGCGCGCTGCGCCGGATGAAGGCCGTGGCGCTCGGCGCGCTGCTGGTGATGGCGCTGACGTTCGTGCTCGCGTTCTGGCTGGAGAACCGGCATCCCTGGCTGGGCTACGTGCGCGCTGCCGCAGAGGGTGGCATGGTCGGTGCACTGGCGGACTGGTTCGCGGTGACCGCGCTGTTCCGGCATCCGCTCGGCATCCCCATCCCGCACACCGCGATCATCCCCAACCGCAAAGACGAGATCGGCCACACGCTCGGCGAGTTCGTCGAGACCAACTTCCTGTCCGCTCCCGTGGTGCGCGCGAAGCTTTCCACCACCGCCCTGTCGCGAAGACTCGGCGACTGGCTGCGCGACCCCTCGACGGACGCCCGTGGCAGAACGCACGCCGACCGGGTCGTCGCCGAGGCGTCGACAGCGGCGTCCGCCGTGCTGCGCGCCCTCGCCGACGACGACGTGCAGGAGCTCATCACCGACCTCGCCCGCGAGCATCTCATCGAGCCGGACTGGGCGCCATCCGCAGGGGCGTGGCTGGAGCGCATCCTGGAGGCGGACGCGCACCACGGGGCGGTCGACCTCGCCGTGGACAGCATCGGGAACTGGCTGGACAGCAATGCGCACACGTTCAGCGGACTCGTCTCGCGACGCCTTCCCGGTTGGGTGCCGAAGGTCGCGCACCGGCTCGTCGACGAGACGGTCTACCACGAGGCCGTGCGCTTCATCGCCGCCGTGCAGGCCGATCGACGGCATCCGGCCCGTCGCGCGCTCGACGGCTACCTCTCGCGGCTCGCCGGCGCCCTGCAGCACGACCCCGCCATGCGCGAGCGCTTCGAGAACGCCAAGTCCGCCGTGTTCGACAGCCCCCGCGTCGCCACCCTCGCCGCGCAGGTGTGGAACACGGCGAAGAGCGGCCTGCTCACCGCGCTCGCCGACCCCGACAGCGGGCTGCGTCGCCGGGCAGCAACGGCCCTCGCCGAGATCGGCGGCCGCCTCGCGACCGAACCGGCCCTGCAGGCCAGGGTGGACGGGTGGGCGACCGACGCCGCAGTGTTCCTCGTCGACCGGTACCGCCACGACATCGCCTCGATCATCACCGACACCGTGGAGAAGTGGGATGCCGCCGAGACCACTGAGAAGATCGAGCTCATGGTCGGCCGCGATCTGCAGTACATCCGCCTGAACGGCACGATCGTCGGCGCCCTCGCGGGGCTTGCGATCTACAGCATCGCGCACGCCGTCATCCCCGGCGCCTGACACCACACCCTGGAGGAACGACATGGCACTCTCCCACGACCCGCTGTGGCCCCGCGCAGGCTCCTGGCCCGCGTTCGACGGCGAGGCGGATGCCGTGCTGCTGGGCGTTCCGGCCTGGCGCACCTCCCTCTCGCCCACCGGGGGGCACGCGACCCCCACGGCGGTGCGCGAGGCGCTTCCACGCTACGGCGCCACGCTGATGGGGCCGCCGTCGGTCGACCTCAACGAGGCCCTGCGCATCGCCGACGCCGGTGATGTCGACGACCCCGACAGCCCCGAGGGCGTGGAGGCGGTTGTGGCCCGCGTGCGCGAGCTGGCGCCAGCGTTCGTGATCGCGCTGGGCGGGGACAACTCGGTCACCTACCCGGTCGCGCGAGGTGCCGGGGCCACCGGGCTCATCACGTTCGACGCTCATTTCGACCTGCGCGACGGCGTCTCCAACGGCTCTCCGGTGCGGCGGCTCGTCGAGGACGCACCCGAGGGAGAACGGATCGACCCGACCCGCATCGTACAGATCGGCATCGCCGACTTCGCCAATTCGGCCGCCTACGCCGAGCGCGCCGCGCAGTGGGGCATCCGCGTGATCACCCTCGACGAGGTCCGCCGCCGCGGCATCCCGGACGTCGTGGCAGAGGCTCTCGAGGTGACCGGGGCCGGGGACGGTCGCGTTCACCTCGACATCGACGTCGACGTCTGCGACCGGTCGGTCGCACCCGGCTGCCCGGCGAGCGTGCCGGGCGGGTTGCAGGCGTGGGAGCTGCGCGGGCTCACCCGCGCCGTCGCCTCGGATGCCAGGGTCGTCAGCGCCGACATCGTCGAGGTGGATGCCACCGCCGACGCTCCGGATCAGCGCACGGTGAGGCTGGCGGCGCTCTGCGTGCTCGAGCTGCTGGCCGGGCTTGCCGGCCGCTGACGCCGATCCACAGGCGCCAGGGATGGGTTTGGCCGGTCCGCGACCCGGTTCACCGGCGAACCGCATCCCTGGGGCGGGTCGGCCCGCACTCGTCAGCGCCGCAGCGCCTCGGCGATCGGGACGTCGCCGTCGTTGAACCGGATCGTGCGGCCGACCGTCTCGGGCGCGATGAGCGTCTCGGCGATCACCCGGGCCACATTCCCCCGCGACACCCGGCCCGACTCTGATGCGTCGACGTCGATCCGGCCGGTCGGCTCGTCGAAGGTGAGTGAGCTCGGTCCCAGCACCGTCCACTCGAGCGCCGTGGCGCGCAGGTGCTCGTCGGCCGCAGCTTTGGCCTCGGCATAGGCGTGGAACGGATTCTCCGGCGGGACGCCGTGCTGCGCGGACGCGCCGAAGTACGACACCATCACGTACCGGCCGACGCCGGCGCGCAGCGCCGCATCCATCGACCGCTGCGCGGCGTCCCGATCCACAGCCCGCGTGCGCGCAGGGTTGCCGCCGCCCGCACCGGCCGACCACACCACCGCGTCGTGTCCGTCGATGAGCCGCGCGAAGGAGTCGACGTCCTCGCGCTCCATGTCGAACAGCACCGGCTCGGCGCGGGCATCCCGTACATCAGAGGCGTGATCGGCGTTGCGGATCACCGAGGTGACGTCATCGCCGCGGGAGGAGAGCAGGGGCGCAGTGAGCAGGGCGATCTTGCCGTGTCCGCCGAGGATGAGGATGCGAGCCATCGCACCACCCTACGTCGCCGGACTCAGCGGCGCACGCCGTCTTTCCACACCCCGGCGACCAGCGGCACGCCGGGGCGGTAGGCGAGATGAACCCGGGTGGGAGCATCCAGAAGCACAAGATCGGCGCGCTTTCCCGGTGCGATCACGCCCACGTCGTCGCGCCGGAGCGCGGCCGCCCCACCGGCGGTGGCGGCCCACACCGCCTCCGCCGTCGTCATGCCCATCTCGCGCACGGCGACGGCGATGCAGAACGGCATCGATGAGGTGAAGCTGGAACCGGGGTTCGTGTCGCACGCCAGCGCAACAGTCACGCCGGCGTCGATCAGGCGACGTGCGTCGGGGTACGGCTGGCGGGTGGAGAACTCCACCCCGGGCAGCAGCGTGAGGACGGTGTCGGATGCCGCGAGCGCGGCGACGTCGTCGTCGGTCAGGTACGTGCCGTGGTCGACGGATGCCGCGCCGAGCTCGACCGCGAGCTGCACCCCCTCGCCCGGTCCGAGCTGGCTGGCGTGCACGCGGGGCATCAGCCCCCGGGCGATGCCCGCTTCGAGCACGCGCCGCGACTGCGGTACGGTGAACGCTCCGGTCTCGCAGAACACGTCGATCCACTTCGCGTGCGGCGCGCACGCGTCGAGCATCTCGCCGATAACCAGGTCGACGTAGTCGTCCGCGCGGTCTGCGTACTCGGCCGGCACGACGTGGGCACCGAGGAAGGTGACCTCATCGGTCACCTCGGCAGCGAGTCGCACCAGCCGTTCCTCGGTCGCGACGTCCAGGCCGTAGCCGCTCTTGATCTCGACCGTGGTGGTGCCCTGCGCGAGCATCTCGTCGAGGAAGCCGCGCAGCCGCGCCCGCAGTTCGTCATCGGTGGCGGCCCTGGTGGCGGCGACGGTGGAGCGGATGCCGCCGGCGGCGTACTTCTGGCCGGCCATGCGCGCCTCGAACTCGGCGGCGCGATCACCCCCGAAGACGAGGTGGCTGTGACTGTCCACGAATCCGGGGATGACGGCGCGGCCGCCGGCATCCATGACCTCGTCCGCAGGCCGGGAGTGGGTACCTGCGCTCGTCGAAGGGCCCACCCACGCAATCCGCCCGTCCTCGATGAGCACGGCCGCATCGGGGATCGTGCCGCCCCGATCCTCCGGGTGGATCCCTGAGCCGGTCGAAGGGCCGACGTTGGTGGTCAGCTCCCCGATGTTCGTGATCAGCTGGATCCCTGAGCTCGTCGAAGGGGCACTCACAGCATCGGCACCTTCAGGCCACGCTCGCGGGCGATGTCGCGCGCATGCTCGTAGCCGGCGTCGACGTGGCGCATCACGCCGGTGCCTGGGTCGTTGGTGAGCACGCGCTCGAGCTTCTCGGCGGCGAGATCGGTGCCGTCGGCGACGGTGACCTGACCGGCGTGGATGCTGCGGCCGATGCCGACCCCACCGCCGTGGTGCAGCGACACCCACGAGGCGCCGGATGCCGTGTTCAGCAGGGCGTTCAGCAGAGGCCAGTCGGCGATGGCATCCGAGCCGTCCTTCATGGCTTCGGTCTCGCGGTAGGGAGAGGCGACTGAGCCGGAGTCGAGGTGGTCGCGGCCGATCACGATCGGCGCCTTCAGTTCGCCCGAGGCGACCATCTCGTTGAACTTCAGTCCGGCGAGGTGCCGCTCCTTGTACCCGAGCCAGCAGATGCGGGCGGGCAGGCCCTCGAAGTGCACCTTGTCGCTGGCCTTCGCAAGCCACCGGTGCAGCGCCGTGTCTTCGGGGAACAGCTCGGCGATCGCCCGGTCGGTGGCGTAGATGTCCTCAGGGTCGCCCGAGAGCGCGGCCCAGCGGAACGGGCCGCGGCCCTCTTCGAACTGCGGGCGGATGTACGCCGGCACGAAACCGGGGAACGCGAAGGCGCGCTCGAAGCCGCCCAGCTGCGCCTCAGCGCGGATGGAGTTGCCGTAGTCGAACACGGCTGCGCCGGCATCCTGGAAGTCGACCATGGCGGCGACGTGCGCGGCCATCGACTCACGGGAGCGGCGGGTGAACTCCTCGGGATCCCGCTCGGCCTCCGTCTTCCAGTCCTCGACCGAGATGCCGATGGGCAGGTAGGCCAGCGGGTCGTGCGCGCTGGTCTGGTCGGTGACGATGTCGATCGGCACGCCGCGACGGAACAGCTCCGGGAACACCTCCGCCGCGTTTCCGACGACTCCGACCGACAGTGCCTCGCCGTCATCCTTCGCGGCGACGGCCCGAGCGATCGCGGTGTCCAGGTCGCGGTGGAACTCGTCGAGGTAGCCGTGGTCGACACGGCGGGCGAGGCGCGTCTCGTCGACGTCGACGATGAGCACGGCCCCGTCGTTCATCGTCACCGCGAGCGGCTGTGCACCGCCCATGCCGCCGGCGCCGCCCGTGAGCGACAGTGTGCCCTTGAGTGAGTCGCGCCCGAGCGAGCGTGCGACGGCGGCGAAGGTCTCGTATGTGCCCTGCAGGATGCCCTGCGACCCGATGTAGATCCACGAGCCGGCGGTCATCTGGCCGTACATCGTCAGCCCCAGCGCCTCGAGGCGCCGAAACTCGGGCCAGGTGGCCCAGTCGCCGACGAGGTTCGAGTTCGCGATGAGCACGCGCGGCGCCCACTCGTGCGTGCGGAACACGCCGACCGGTTTGCCGGACTGCACGAGCAGCGTCTCGTCGGGCTCGAGCTCGTCGAGGGTGCGCACGATGGCGGCGTACGCCGCCCAGCTTCGAGCGGCACGGCCGGTGCCGCCGTAGACCACGAGGTCCTCCGGATGCTCGGCGACCTCCGGATCGAGGTTGTTCATCAGCATCCGCTTGGCCGCCTCGGCGCCCCAGCTCTTCGCGGTGCGCTCGTTTCCGCGGGGTGCGCGGACGGTGCGCGTGGTGGTGTCAGACATTCGCATGCTCCTTCGCGGTGCGGAGAACCTCGCCCGAGCGCACCAGCTCGGTGACGGCCTCCATGTCGGGTGAGAGGAAGTGGTCGGGCCCGGGGCCGGCAGCCACGGTGCGGACGAGATCGCGGACGGCGCCCGTGGCGGGTCCGGCCTGAAGAGGCGCACGCAGGTCGAGCGCGCGGGCACCGGTGAGGATCTCGATGGCGAGCACGCGAGCGAGCCCGTCGATCGCGCGGCGCAGCTTGCGCGCGGCCGCCCATCCCATCGAGACGTGATCCTCCTGCATCGCGGAGGACGGGATCGAATCGACGGATGCCGGAGCGGCGAGGCGCTTCAGCTCGGAGACGATACCGGCGGCGGCGTACTGCGCGATCATCAGACCGGAGTCCACTCCCACCTCATGCGCGAGGAACGGCGGCAGTCCGTGGCTGCGGGCCGGGTCGAGCGCACGATCCGTGCGTCGCTCGGATACGGATGCCACGTCGGCGACGGAGATCGCGAGGAAGTCGAGCACGGCAGCGACCGGCGCGCCGTGGAAGTTGCCGTTGGATTCGATCCGGCCGTCGGACGTGACGACGGGGTTGTCCACGACGGCGGCCAGTTCGCGATCGGCGATGTGCACGGCGTGCGCCATCGTGTCGCGGGCAGCGCCGTGCACCTGCGGCGAGCAGCGCAGCGAATAGGCGTCCTGCACGCGGCCGTCCTCGGGCCCCTTGTGGCTGGCGACCATGGGCGAGTCGCCGAGGAACGCGCGCAGGTTCGCCGCCGAGGTGGCCTGCCCGACCTGCGGCCGCAGTGCCATCAGATCGGCGGCGAAGACGGCATCCGTCCCGAGCTGCGACTCGATCGACATCGCCGCGGCCAGGTCGGCGGTGCTGACCAGCGTCTCCAGGTCGTGCAGGGCGAGCACGAGCATGCCGAGCATGCCGTCGGT
>JAPSIX010000042.1 GCA_031178475.1 Microbacterium sp.
CACGATGTGCCGGAAGGTCTGCCATCGCCCGGCCCCATCGATCTTGGCCGCCTCGTACAGCTCGGCGGGGATCGACTGCAGCCCGGCCAGGATGATGACCATGTTGTAGCCGGTCCACCGCCAGGTCACGGCAGCGATGACGGCGACCCGGGCCCACCACTCGTTGTTCAACCAGTCGACCGGGGCGATCCCGACGGATCCGAGCATCTGGTTCACCACACCGCCGTCGGTGGCGAGCAGCACCCGGAACACCACCGCATAGGCGACGAGCGTCGTCACGGCCGGCAGGAACGTGAGCAGCCGGAACCCCGAGCGGAACCGCAGCCACGACTGGTTCAGCAGGTAGGCGAGGCCGACCGCCAACGCGAGCATCAGCGGCACCTGGACGATCAGGATCAGCCCCGCGTTGAACAGGCTCTTCGCAATCAGCGGGTCCGCAAAAAGGCGCGCGTACTGCCCGAATCCGACGAACTGCGTGACCCCGGCCTCGGTGCGGAACAGACTCTGCCAGAACGAGGCGACGAGCGGGTAGGCGAAGAAGAAGGCGAGCAGTGCGGCGGCCGGAAGCACGAACCAGCGTCCGGCCCTGCCCGGGTCGAGCCGCCTGCGGCTCGGCCCCTGGGCGGCCTCGAGCCGCCTGCGGCTCGACCCGAGCGAGGTGTCGACGGGCATGGTTACTCCGCGATCTCCCGGCCGGTCGAGGTGGCCAGCTGCTTCGCCGCGTCCTCCAGGACCGTCGCCGGGTCGGCGCCGTTCAGCACCGCGGCCGAGACGGCGTTCGCGACGATGTCGCTCGCCTCAGCGCTGTCGGAGGTGTAGACGATCGGCGGGATCTCCGCAGTGAGCTCGGCGAAGACCTGGTACACCGGCTGGCCGCCGAAATAGTCCACCGGCGCGGAGAACTGCTCGTCCTCCAGCGCGGGTAGGTAGGAGGGGAACAGGCCCTCGCTCTTCATCATGGACGCCTGGTTCTCGGCATCCGCAAGCACGAAGTCGATGAACGCCGCCGCGAGCTGCGGGTTTTTCGCCTGCGCCGGCACGGCGAGTCCGGAGCCGCCGTTGTTCGAGGTGCGGGCCCCACCCTCGTCGAACGCCGGCAGGGGCAGCACACCGAACTTCCCGGAGTGCTCGGGGGCGTCGCCCTGCAAGGTGCCGATCCACCACACCGCCTCCGGTGTCACCGCAGAATCGCCGTCCTTCGCGGACGTGACCCGGCCATCCCAGCCGGTGACGTTCTTGATGAGGCCGGCCTCGTTCATCTCCTTGAGCATGGTGAGTACGCGCACGGCCTCGGGGGAGTTCAGCGTGATCTCACCCTCCTCGTTGAACAGGCCCTGACCGAGCTGCTGCAGCCGCGCCTGGAATCCGGCCCCGGCGGCGACGTCGGTCGACATCAGGGTATGCCCGGTCTTCTCCTTGATGACCTTGCCCGCCTCGATGAGCTCGTCCCAGGTCTGCACCGACTCGATGTCGATGCCCGCCTCATCGACGATGTCGGTGCGGTAGAACATCGCCACGGTGCCGGAGTCCCAGGGCGCGATGCGCAGCGAGCCCTCGGCGTCGGAGCCTGCCGCCCACTTGAACGGGTCGAAGTCCTTCTCCTCGTCGCCGAGTACCGGGGTCAGGTCGAGCATCCCTTTCGGGAACTGCGTGATGTAGCCGGGAGCGGCGTCCGTCTCGATGGTGACGACGTCGGGGAGTCCGGTACCGGCCTGGAACCCCACCGACATCTTGTCGTACGCGTTGTCGTAACCGACGTCGACCACCCTCACCGTCGTGCCTTCGTGCTTCTTCTCGAACTCGGCCGCCAGGCGCTCCAGCGCGACGGCGCCGACGTCCCACGACCACACGGTGATCTCGCCGTCGAGTTCCGCTTCGGGGTCGAGCGCCGTGCCCTTCCCCGCGGTTGGCACGCCACCGGTCGCGCACCCGGTGAGGACGACCGCCGCCAGCGCGGCCACCGAGGCGAGAGCGAGATGCTTCTTCATGAGACTCCTTCGTCGAAATGAATACTGAATACAGGCAGAGTGCATGCGGATGCCGGCAGCGACCGCACAGACGGTCAGCTCAGCGCCACCGCCAGGTCGAGGAACAGCGCGGCCGACCAGCCGAACGCCGTCGTCGCGCGCTCGGCCTTCTCGCCGGTGTGCGGGTTGTAGTACTCGTGCGGTCCGCCGCCGTGCACGACGAGGCGGACCGTCTGCTCACGCAGCTCGCGGGCGCGCTCCGGGAATCCGGACGCCTCGAGCCCCTCCGCGACGAGCGCGTTGGTGTTGATCCACACCGGCCCCCGCCACATCCGCTCCGGCGAGAAATCGGGGTCGGATGCGGCGACGGTGGGCAGGCCCCAGCTGAGCGCGAAGCGGGACGGGTCGTCGATCGCATCCCGCAGCGCCGAACGGACGCCGGCGGGCAGCGAACCGGTCAGCAGCGGCATCAGCCCAACGATCGTGTCGGAGCGGATCTCCTCACCGGCGCCGCGAGCGAGGAACCGCTGCTCCTCGGCATCCCACAGCTCCAGCAGCAGTTCATGCGTGCGCTCGGCGCGGGCGAGGAACGGCGCGATGTCGGCATCCGGCCGGTAGCGACGGAGCAGCTGGGCGATCTCGAGGTCCTGCCGCACGAGGTACGCGCCGAGATCGGGTGCGGTCGTGGGGATCGGCCCGTCGAAGATCGGGCTGTCGTCGAGGCCCGACGAGTACGGATGTCCGTACTCCGGCATCCCGTCGCCGTCGAGGTCGGAGCCGGCGAACCACCAGTCCTGCGAGCGGATCACGCGTCCGAGTTGCTCGCGCGCCCAATCGGGTGCGTCCTCGACCTCGAGCACCTTGCGCAGGGCCCAGGCGGCGAGCGGCGGTTTGGTGAGTGGGACCGGCGCCGTCGGGTCGGCGATCTGCGACCCAGCGCGGCGCAGGTTCGCCCGATCGCTCTCGGGCAGGTCGTCGCTGGTCGCAAGGACGCCTTCTTCGTGCACCACGTCGGGTAACTGCCCGTCGGCGGAGGGGAAGCGGAACGCGATCTCGAGCTGTTCGCGCGCGAGTTCGGGGTCACCGTGACGCAGGCCGACGGCGATGAAGTAGGCGTCCCACTGCCACAGGCCGACGTAGCCGATCTTCGAGGGCACGACAGCGCGCGCGTCGCCGAGAGCGGGAAGCTCCACGATGTTGGCACCGAGCACCCACCAGCAGAACGCCGCCATCTGCTGCAGGTCGTCGCGCACGCGAGGACAGCGGTCGAACCAGTCGTCCCACAGCGCCTCGGTCGCGGCGAGCGCGGCGGGGTGGTCGCCGGCTTCGATCACGACCGAGCGGTCGGTGGCGACGTGGAGGCGGATGCCGGATGCCGTGAGCGGGTGCTCCTCGATGCGTCCGTCGGTATGGCGGAGGCGCACGTGCGTACCGGCGGGGCCGGCGACGCTGAGCGCGCCCGGGCCATCGAAAGTGAGGGTGGCATCCGACCCGAAGCGCACCCGATGCGGCAGCACGTGGCTGACCGGAAGGGCGGTGCCTGCGGCATCCGTCACCAGCACCTCGTCGAGCACGCGGCAGTCGCTGAGCCGCTTCTCGTACTCCGAGGTGTGCACCCGCACGCCCGCGCCGTCCTCGGCGCGGAACACAAGCACCCTCGAGCGCGGGAGCGTGAACGGCGCGCTGACCAGGTCGAGGTGCCGCCCGGCGAGGGCGGCGAGCGCGTCGGCCATCAACGCCCTCCGAGTCCCGACGCGGCCATGCTGTTGAGGATCTTGCGCTGACCGATCACGAACACGATGAGCATCGGGACGGTGGCGATGGCGGATGCCGCCATGACGAGTCCGTAGTTGATCGAGCCGTGCTGGCCTTCGAACGCCGTCAGCAGCAGCGGCACGGTGAACAGCTCGGGAGAGTTCAGCAGCACCAGCGGGAACAGGAAGGCGTTCCACACGCCGAGCGCCGTGATGATCGCGAGCGCCGCAAGACCCGGACGCAGGTTCGGCAGCACGATGCTGAAGAAGATCCGCAGGCGGCCGGCGCCATCGACGAGCGCCGCCTCCTCGAGCTCCTTCGGCAGCGACAGCACGAACTGACGCATCAGGAATACCGCGAAGGGGTTGGCGATCATGCCGGGGACGATCAGCGCGAGGTGCGAGTCCACCCAGCCGAGGTTCGACATCAGCAGGTAGAACGGGATCAGCGTCACCTGCGCCGGGATCATCTGCGTGGCGAGGAAGATGATGAAGAGCGCCTTGCTGCCGCGGAACCGGATGCGCGCGAAGGCGTACCCGGCCATGGATGCCGTGATGAGTGTGCCGGCCACGACGAGCGCGGTGATGTAGAGACTGTTCAGATACGCCTGCCCGAACGGCACCGCGTTCCACGCCTCGGTGTAGTTGTCGACCGTCCACGGGTTCGGCAGGAACTCGAGGGGATTCTGCAGCAGCTGCGGCAGCGTCTTCAGCGAGGTCAGCAGCATCCAGATGAACGGGAACACCATCGAGACGCCCGCCGCGATGAGCACGGCGTGCAGCGCGATGGCACCGGCCCTGCGACGCGGTGCGCCTCCGTCGCGGCGGCGCCGCATGCCGGGTGCGACGATCGCGATCGTCGAGTCGGTCGGCGGCGCTTGGCGGCCATCGGTCAGTCGGGGTGTCGTGACGCCGGTCATGCGGGATCGTCCTCGTAGTGCACGAACTTCTTCTGGGCGGCGAACTGGATCGCCGTGATGATGAGCGTCAGCACCAGCAGGATGATGCTCGCAGCGCTGGACGGTCCGAACTCGAAGCGACCGAAGCCGAGGTCGTAGATGTGGTACACGATGGTGCGCGTGGCGTGGTCGGGGCCACCGCCGGAGACGAGGACATAGACGATGTCGAAGGTCTGCAGCGACGAGATGAAGGCGATCACCGACGAGAAGAACACGATCGGCGACAGCAGCGGCAGGCGGATGCTGAGCAGCAGCCGCACCGCCCCGGCGCCGTCGATCCGCGCGGCCTCGATGACGGAGGGCGAGATGTTCTGCAGGCCGGCGAGGAAGATCACCACGTTAAGACCGAGCGACGACCAGATCGTCACGATGCACACAGCCAGCAGCGCGAGTCGCGGATCCTGCAGCCAGTTCGGTGGTTCGATCCCGAAGACGTTCGCGATAGTGGTGGAAAGCACTCCGTCGACGCGGAACATCTGCTGCCAGATCATCGCGATGGCGACGGTGGCGGTGACGACCGGAGAGAAGAAGAGCACAAGATACAGCGCCCGAGTCTTCAGCCGCTCGAGTGCGACGGCCACGACGATGGCAAGGCCCAGGCCGATCGGGACCGTGATCAGTGCGATGGCGAGCGTGTTCAGGATCGCCCGCAGCAGCAGCGGATCCTGCAGCTGGTCGGCGAAGTTCTCGAGCCCGACCCAGGTCAGCTCGCCCAGGCCGTCCCAGTCCGCGAAGGCCAGCACGAGGCTCGCCGCGAACGGCAGCACGACGAACACGGCCATGCCGACCAGCTGGGGTGCGACGAACACGTAGCCCCAGCGCCGGTCGCGCCGGCGCCAGGCTGCTTCCTTGCGAAGGGGCGGCGCGGACGGCGCAGGGGGTTCCTGCGCCGTCCGTGCCGTCTCGGCGAGCTGAGTCACGCTCACTTCTCCGAACGGTCCTCAACGACCTTGGCGATGGTGTCCAGCGTCGTCTGTGCGTCGGCCTTGCCCTCGTACAGCTTCTGGAACTCCTCGCTGACCGCGACAGGCAGCCCGGGCACGCGGGCCTCGGCCGGGTAGTCCTCGAAGCCGATGTCACGCATGTCGAGGAAGGTCTGTGCATGCTCGGGGTAGCCGTCCTCGAGCACGACCTCGTCGGCGCCCTTGATGGACGGCACGGCGTTACCGCCGCCCTGCAGGCGGAAGATCTGACCCTCCGCCGAGAGGAACTCGGTCCAGAACGTGAACGCGGCGTCCTTCACCTTGGTCTTGCCGTTGATGGCGAGGAACGACGTGGCGACGCCCGTCGGAGCCGGCTCGCCGTCAGGGGTGGGCCAGCGCACGATGTCGTACGAATCCTCCACGCCGGCCGACTTCACGGTGCCGATCGTGTAGCGGCCCTGCACGAAGAAGCCCGCCTTGTGCGTGACGAAGACGCTGTCAGCGCCCGCACCGTCGGGCAGGGTGTCGGCGACCACGAACGTGCCGTCCTGGAACAGTTCACCGAACTGCTCGAACGCCGCCACGGCGTCGGGGTTCTCGTGCGCGACGAACGCGCCGCTGTCGTCGTACGGAGCGTCGATGCCCTGCGAGGACAGCCAGCTCCAGTGCGTCGCCCAGTAGTTCCAGAACATCGAGCCGGTCAGCCCAGCGTCGTGGAGCTTCGCGTTCATCTCGAGGTACTTGTCGGTCGTCCACTCGCCGCTCTCGGCCAGGGTCGCCGGGTCTTCGGTGATGCCGGCCGTCTTCAGCGCCTCCTTGTCGTACCAGAGCACGTCAGGGTTCGAGTCGTTCGGTGCCGCGAAGATCTCGCCGTCCTTCTCGGCCGCGCCGAACAGGCCGGGGAAGAAGTCGTCGGGCTTCGTCTTGCTGGCATCCGACTCCATCAGCTCGGTGAGCGGCATCAGCCGGTTCGAGTCGACGAACTGGCCGATCATGTCGTCGCCGACGTAGAACACGTCGGGGGCCGTGTTGCTGGTCAGCTGGGCGAGCAGCTTGGAGTGGTAGTCGCCGTAGCCGGCGACGGGCTGGAACTTCACCTTGATCTCGGGGTGGCGCTCCATGAAGTCCTTGTTGAACTCCTTGTAGCGGTCGAGTTCGTCGGCGCTGCCCCAGGTGGACCACACCACCGTGGCGTTGCCGTCGGCATCCACTCCGCCGCCACCGCCGGCGCCGCTGCCGCTGCAGGCGACGAGGCCGAGGGCGAGCGCGCTGACCGCGGCGCCTGCGAGATACTTCCGGGGGTTCGAGTGCGGCATGTCCGCTACCTCTTTCGTCTTTGGAAGAGCATTGATCTTGGTGCCGGAGTCCGGCGGGGGAACAATCGTATTCTGTATACAAAACGCAGATGTGTCAAGACCGGGTTCACCGCATCGCTACGCCAGTTGTCGATGGGCCGCCGATAGGGTCGAAGAGTGAGCCTCCTCGTCACCGTCCCCACCGACCGTCTGGCCGACAATCTCGGCGAGCTGCCCGAGAGCGTCGAACTGAAGGTCTGGGATCTCAGCTCGCCGCCGCCTGCCGACCGGATCGACATCGTGGTCCCGCCGTACATGGGCGGAACGGCCGCGCTCGCGAAGCTCGAGGGCGTCGACGTCCGCCTGGTTCAGGGGCAGTCGATCGGTTATGACGGCGTGGCAGATCACCTGCCCGAGGGGATCACTTTCGCGAACGCGGCGAGCGTGCACGAAACGTCCACGGCAGAGCTCGCGACGGCGCTGATGCTCGCCGCGCAGCGGCAGTTCCCCCGGTTCGCTCTCGCGCAGCAGCGCGGCGAGTGGTCGCCGGTGTTCGCCGCCAGTCTCGCCGACCGCCGCGTGCTGCTGGTCGGCTTCGGTGGGGTCGGCACGGCGATCGCGCGGCGGCTGGCGCCGTTCGAGGTCGAGATCACCGCTGTGGCGCGTACCGCGCGCACCGAGCAGGTAGACGGCATCGGTGAGGTGCCCGTCCGCAGCACCGACGAGCTGCCGGAGCTGTTGGGCACCGCCGACATCGTCGTGCTGAGCCTGCCCGGCGGGGAGGAGACCCGACACCTCTTCGACTCCGCACTGCTGTCACGGATGGCCGACGGAGCGCTGCTCGTCAACGTCGGGCGCGGGTCGCTGGTCGACACTGCCGCGCTGCTCGCCGAACTGGAGTCGGGCCGGCTGCGCGCGGCCCTCGACGTATTCGAGGAGGAACCGCTTCCCGAGGGGCATCCGCTCTGGCAGGCGCCGAACCTGCTGATCAGTCCGCACGTCGGCGGCGCCTCGACCGCCATGAACCCGAGGATCGCGGGGCTGATCCGGCGGCAGATCGAGCGGATGCTGGCGGGCGACGCACCGGTGAACGTGGTGCTTCCCGCGCCCTGAGCACGCGACTGTAAGCGTTTGCAGTAGCCTGTTGCCCATGGCACAGCTCGAACAGTCCGCAGCCCCCGGTTCCGAGTGGTGGCGCACGGCCGTCATCTATCAGATCTACCCCCGCTCCTTCGCCGACGCCTCGGGCGACGGCATCGGCGACCTTCCCGGCATCACGTCCCGGCTGGACTCTCTGAAGGAACTCGGCGTCGACGCGATCTGGCTGAGCCCGTTCATGACCAGCCCGCAGCGCGACGCCGGCTACGACGTGGCCGATTACCGTGACGTCGACCCGCTGTTCGGCACCCTGGCCGACTTCGACGAGATGCTGGCGCAGGCGCACGCCCGCGGCATCCGCGTCATCGTCGATCTCGTGCCGAACCACTCCTCCGACCAGCATTCCTGGTTCCAGGAGGCGCTGAAGGCAGGCTCGGGCAGCAAGGAGCGCGCCCGTTACGTCTTTCGCGACGGACGCGGCGAGAACGGTGAGCTGCCCCCGAACAATTGGGAGAGCGTGTTCGGCGGCGGCATGTGGGAGCGCGTCACCGAGGCCGACGGCACTCCCGGTCAGTGGTACCTGCACATCTTCGATGCGACGCAGCCCGACTTCGACTGGACCAACGAGGAGGTCAAGGAGGAGTTCCGCTCCATCCTGCGCTTCTGGCTCGACCGCGGGGTCGACGGTTTCCGTGTGGACGTCGCGCACGGCATGGTCAAGGAAGCCGGTCTTCCCGACTACGCGCCCGTGGCGGATGCCGACTCGATGGGCGGCGGCGAAGAGAACGTGCCGTACTGGGGTCAGGACGGCGTGCACGACATCTACCGCGACTGGCACAACGTGCTCGCCGAGTACGACGGCGACCGCGCCCTGTGCGGTGAGGCGTGGCTGCCGACACTGGCGCAGACCGCGCTGTGGGTGCGCCCCGACGAGATGCACCAGACCTTCAACTTCCCGTACCTGATGACGCCGTGGGATGCCGAGAAGCTGCGCGACGTCATCCGTCAGTCGCTCGACGCCTTCGGCGGAGTCGGAGCACCCAGCACCTGGGTGCTGTCGAACCACGACGTGGTGCGGCATGCCTCGCGACTGGCGCTCACGGCCGAGAACCCGCAGGGCGAGGGCATCGGCCCGAAGTCCGAGGGCAAGCCCGATCCGGTCGTGGGACTGGCGCGCGGGCGCGCCGCGACCACCCTCATGCTGGCTCTGCCCGGTTCGGCCTACCTGTATCAGGGCGAGGAGCTGGGCCTGCCCGAGGCGATGGACATCCCCGACGAGTTCCGGCAGGACCCGACCTGGTTCCGCACGAACGGTGAGCGGTACGGGCGCGACGGATGCCGCGTGCCGATCCCCTGGCAGGCGGACGCCCCGGCGTTCGGCTTCAACGACACCGGCGCGTCGTGGCTGCCCCAGCCGGCGGAGTGGGCGCAGTTCGCCCGCGATGTCGAGGAGCAGGATGCCGCCTCCACCCTCAACCTCTACAAGCAGCTCATCCGGCTGCGCAGCGAGCACGGCTTCGGCAACGGCACGCTGGTCTGGGAGGACCAGGGCCAGGATGCGGTGGCGTTCCGCCGCGGCGACATCCACGTCGTGGCGAACCTCGGCGCGCAGCCGCTCGAGCTGGGCGAAGGCGTCGAGTTCGTCGTGCAGAGCCAGCCGTTCGACGGCACGGCGCTGCCTGCAGACACCACCGCCTGGTTCCGGAAGGCCTGACGCCATGGCCGCGAGAAACCACGTTGCGCGCGAGACACCGGCATCCGCCGGGTTTCTCACGGCGAACGTGGTTTCTCGGCGGGAGCAGGACCGGGAGCGGGACCGGTCATGGTGAGCATCGACGAGGTCGCCAAGCTCGCCGGGGTCTCCACCGCGACGGTCTCGCGCGCCCTCAGCGGGCGGGGGCACGTCTCATCGGCATCCCGTGAGCGGGTGAGGAGCGCAGCCGAGGCGCTCGGATACGTCGTCTCGTCTCGGGCGTCGAGCCTGGCATCCGGCCGCACCCGCAACATCGGCGTGATCGTGCCGTTCCTCGACCGCTGGTTCTTCAGCACCGTGCTGTCGGGCGTCTCCAGCGCCCTCATGCGAGCCGGGTACGACATCACCCTCTACAACATCACCGCCGACGCCGACGTGCGCAGGGAGGTCTTCGCGACGTTCCTGCGCCGTCAGCGGGTGGATGCCGTGATCGCCGTCTCCATCGAGCTCGACGACGACGAGACGCAGCAGCTCACCGATCTGGGGCTGCCCGTGATCGCGATCGGCGGGCCGAACCCGAGCCTGAAGACGCTCACGGTGGACGATCTGGCACTGGCGCGCCTGGCCACGCAGCACCTGCTGAGCCTGGGGCACCGCGACATCGCGCACATCGGCGCGAACCCGGAGTTCGATCTGGACTTCCACATCCCCACCCAGCGCCGCCTCGGCTTCGAGCAGGCCCTGGCGGATGCCGGACTCGCGGCGAACCCGACGTTCCTGGAGCCGGGGGATTTCAGTGTCGACGGCGGGTTCCGGGCGGCGAAGCAGCTGCTCGGCCGACCCGGGCCTCGCCCGACCGCCATCTTCGCCGCGTCGGACGAGATGGCGATCGGCGCGCTGCTCGCGGCCCGCGACCTCGGGTTTCACGTGCCGCATGATCTTTCGGTGATCGGCATCGACGGCCACGAACTCGGCGAGTTCTTCCAGCTGTCGACCGTCGATCAGTTCCCGATGGCTCAGGGCGAGCGTGCGGCGCACGCGATCCTCGCTCAGCTCGAGGGCGATGCGGATGCCGCCTCGGCCGTCACCGGGGAACTGCCGTTCGAGCTCATCGTGCGAGGCACGACGGCGCGGGTCTGAGCCCGGCCGTCAGACCCCGGCCGGAACCGCGACCCGCCGGGGCGCGATGCGCTCGACGAGCAGGTGCACGCCCATCGTGGCTGCAAGAACGACTGCGGATGCCGGCAGCAGCCCGTCGGCGGGAAGGCCGGCCGACAGCAGGGCGCCGCCCAGCATCCCGCCGAGCGCCGCGCCCAGCTGCATCCCACTGCCGTTCAGAGCGAGGACGAGCGACATCGAGTCTGGCGCGAGGTCGCTGAGCCGCGACTGCAGCGCGACGCCCGACCCTCCGTTGAACAGCGCGCAGGCGAAGAACCAGCAGAACGCCGCGATCGCGCCGCCCAGGCCGGGCAGCATCAGCCCCGTCGCGCCGAGAAGGGCGATGACGATCAGCGTGGCGATGATCAGCGTGATCACCCGCACCGGGCTGAACCGATCGGTGGCCCGGCCCGAGATGATGTTGCCCGACAAACTCACGATCCCGTACCCGAACATCGCGGCGACGATCGCCATCTCGCCGTCGACGCGGGGCCCGAAGATCAGCGTCGCGTATGTGAAGCACAGGTAGCTCGCGCACATGATGCCGGTCGCGACGAGGATGGCGGCGAGCAGCTCGGGGCGGCCGAGCGGTTTCAGGGTCTGCCTCAGCGAGAGGGCGGGCAGGTGCAGGCGGGGCACGTTGAGCAGGATGCCGATGAGGGCGATCACGCCCACGACGGTGACGAGGTAGATCGGGATGCGCCAGCTCTGCTGCCCGATGACCAGCCCGACCGGCACGCCCAGCGCCGTCGCCGCGAGGAACCCGCCGAGCACGAACGACAGGGCGCGGCCCCGCCTCTCCGGAGCGGACTTCGCCAGCACATAGGCGCTCACCACGGCGCTCAGCAGCGCGCCGCCGACGGCGGAGAGCACTCGGCCGCTCATCGCCCAGAAGTACGTCGGGGCGAGCGCAACGACCAGATTGCCGAACACGAAGACGGCCAGCGAGCCGGCGATCACTCCCTTGCGCTCCCACCCGCCGGTGAGCGCGCTGAGCACCGGGCCCGAGATCGCCGCCGTGAAGGCGAACACGGCGGTGAGCTGCCCGGCCGCCGCCTCGCTGACGTCGAGATCCCCGGCGATCTGCGGGAGCAGGCCAGTGAGAACGTACCCGTCGATTCCCATCGAGAAGGTGGCCAGCGCCAGCCACAGCAGCGCGCCGAAGCCGGCGGCCTTCGATTCATTGGTGGTGTGCACCAGATCATCCAAGCAGAAGCTTCCGACATCGTGGCCTGCTCGAATGCCCGCGACGCACTGGTCGCGGGGAGGATTGCCTCATACTGGGTCGATGGAATTCGTGAACGAGATCGTGCTGTTCCTCGGCGACAAGCTGTGGACGTGGATGGTTCTGCCGATCCTCGTCGTGCTCGGCATCTACTTCACCGTCCGGTCCGGCGTCGTGCAGTTCCGGCTGATCCCCGAGATGTTCCGCACCCTGACGAACCGCACGCCCACCGATTCCGAGGGCCGCCCCCAGTCGGTGTCGGCGTTCCAGGCGTTCACGATCTCGGCGGCATCCCGAGTCGGCGTGGGCAACATCGCCGGTGTCGGAACAGCCATCGCGATCGGCGGACCCGGCGCGGTGTTCTGGATGTGGACGATGGCGTTCATCGGCGGCGCCTCCAGCTTCATCGAGTCCACTCTGGGGCAGGCCTTCAAGGTGCGAGACAAAGACGGCTTCCGCGGTGGGCCCGCGTACTACATGCAGCACGGGCTCAAGGCCCGTTGGATGGGCATCCTGTTCGCCTGCGTACTCATCCTCTGCTTCCCGCTGTCGTTCAACTCGCTGCAGGCCAACACGATCAGCGCGACCATCTCCGGCAGCTTCGGGGGCGAGGTCGGGTGGATCCCGTGGGTCGTCGGCGCGGTGCTGGCGGTGCTCACGGCGCTGGTGATCTTCGGCGGTGTCCGTCGCATCGCCTCGGTCTCCCAAGCGGTCGTGCCGCTGATGGCGCTGCTGTACCTGATCATCGGTCTCGTGATCGTCGCGATGCACATCGACCGGCTTCCTGAGGTGTTCGCCTCGATCTACACGCAGGCGTGGGGCACGCAGGAGGTCGTCGGGGGAACGATCGGCGCGATCATCATGGTGGGCGCGCAGCGCGGGATGTTCTCGAACGAGGCCGGCCTCGGCTCCGCGCCGAACGCCGGTGCGACCGCCGCCGTCACCCATCCGGTCAAGCAGGGCCTGGTGCAGACCCTCGGCGTGTACTTCGACACGTTCCTGGTCTGCTCGATCAC
>JAPSIX010000211.1 GCA_031178475.1 Microbacterium sp.
TGGTGAGCGCCAGCCCTGAGCCGTCCACGGCGAGATCGACGCGCACGGTGTCGCCGTCGCGCACACTGCCCGACAGCAGCGCGGTAGCCAGCCGGTTCTGCACCTCGGTCTGGATCAGTCGACGCAACGGCCGGGCGCCGAACACGGGGTCGTAGCCGCGTTCGGCCAGCCACGCCCTGGCATCCGGAGTGACCGCGAGGGTGAGCCGGCGGTCATGCAGGCGCCGCTGCAGCTGGTCGACGGCGAGTTCGACGATCTGCGCGAGGTCGTCCTCGCTGAGCGCCGAGAACATCACGATGTCGTCCAGCCGGTTCAGGAACTCGGGCCGGAACGACTGCCGCACCAGCGCCATGACCGACTCGCGCTTCTCATCTGCCGACATCGCCGGGTCGATGAGAATGGGCGAGCCGATGTTGCTCGTGAGCACGAGGATGACGTTGCTGAAGTCGACCGTGCGGCCCTGGCCGTCGGTGAGTCGACCGTCGTCGAGCACCTGCAGCAGCACGTCGAACACCTCCGGGTGCGCCTTCTCGACTTCGTCGAGAAGAACGACACTGTACGGGCGTCGGCGCACGGCCTCAGTGAGCTGTCCGCCCTGCTCA
Organism: Microbacterium sp.; assembly: GCA_031178475.1. Lineage (GTDB taxonomy): Bacteria > Actinomycetota > Actinomycetes > Actinomycetales > Microbacteriaceae > Microbacterium. The sequence goes on from JAPSIX010000211.1 coordinate 603, forward strand.
TAGCCGATGTAGCCAGGAGGGGCGCCGACGAGCCGCGAGACGGAGTGCTTCTCCCCGTACTCCGACATGTCGATGCGCACCATGGCATGCTCGTCGTCGAACAGGAACTCGGCGAGCGCCTTGGCCAGCTCGGTCTTGCCGACGCCGGTGGGTCCGAGGAACAGGAACGATCCGGTCGGGCGACCGGGGTCGCTGATCCCGGCGCGGGAGCGCCGGACGGCATCCGACACCGCCTTCACGGCCTCCTTCTGGCCGATGATGCGGCGGCCGAGTTCGCTCTCGAGGTGCAGCAGCTTCTCGCTCTCGCCCTGCAGCAGGCGGCCCACCGGGATGCCGGTCCACGCGGCGATGACGGCGGCGATGTCCTCGTCGGTGACCTGCTCGTTCACCATCCGTCCTTCGGACGAGGCCGACGCCTCGGCCTGCTCGGCCTCGGCGATCTCACGCTGCAGGCGCTTGATCGTCTCGTACTCGAGCTTCGACGCCGTGGTGTAATCCGCCTGACGCATCGCGAGGTCGCGCTGCGTGATGGCGTCGTCGAGCTGCTTCTTCAGCTCGCCCACCCGGTTCAGGCCCTGGCGCTCGCGCGACCAGCGCTCCTCGAGCTCGGCGAGCTCCTTCTCCATCTCGGCCAGCTGCTCACGCAGCGCAGCGAGTCGGTGCTTGGAGGCGTCGTCCTTCTCCTTCTTGAGCGCCAGTTCCTCGAGCCGCATCCGGTCGACCTGCCGCTTCAGCTGGTCGATCTCGACCGGTGAGGAGTCGATCTCCATCTTCAGGCGCGACATCGCCTCGTCGACCAGGTCGATCGCCTTGTCGGGCAGCTGCCGCGCCGGCAGGTACCGGTTCGACAACGCGGCGGCAGCGACCAGCGCGCTGTCGGAGATGGTCACTCCGTGGTGCGCCTCATAGCGGCCCTTGAGTCCGCGCAGGATCGCGATGCTGTCCTCGACGCTCGGCTCGCCGACGTACACCTGCTGGAAACGGCGCTCGAGCGCGGCATCCTTCTCGATGAACTCGCGGTACTCGTTCAGCGTCGTCGCGCCGATCATGCGCAGCTCGCCGCGGGCCAGCATCGGCTTGAGCATGTTGGATGCCGCGACCGACCCCTCCCCGCCGCCGGCGCCCATCAGAACGTGCAGCTCGTCGATGAAGGTGATGACCTTGCCCTCGGACTCGGTGATCTCCTTGAGCACGCTCTTCAGCCGCTCCTCGAACTGGCCGCGGTACATCGCGCCGGCGACGAGTGCGGAGATGTCGAGCGCGACGAGCTCCTTGTCCTTGAGCGACTCGGCGACATCGCCGGCGACGATCCGCTGCGCGAGACCCTCGACCACGGCGGTCTTGCCGACACCCGGCTCGCCGATGAGCACGGGATTGTTCTTGGTGCGCCGGGTGAGCACCTGGCTCACGCGCCGGATCTCGTTGTCGCGGCCGATCACCGGATCGAGCTTGCCCTGGCGAGCACGGTCGGTGAGGTTGATGCCGAACTGCTCGAGAGCGCTCTGCTGCTCTTCCTGCTGCTGTGCGGGGATGGTCATCTGCTCCTCCTGGTGGAGACTCCTTCGGATTGAAACTTGAGTGGTGTTGACTCAAGTTTACCAGCAGCCGAGTCTGACTGTCATGCGCGAAGTGAGACGATCGCATCCCAGACTGCGTCGGCGACAACCCGCTTCGACCCCGATGCCCGAGCCACCACCTGACCGCCCTCGCCGATCACCTGCGCGGCGTTGTCGTTTACCTCGAAGCCGCGATCCCAACCGACCTCGTTGACGACGAGCAGGTCGACGCCCTTGCGCTCACGCTTGCGCCGGGCGCGCTCGAGCAGGTCGGCCTCGTCGCTCGGGGTCTCGGCGGCGAAGGCGACGATCGTCTGATCAGGGCGGCGCTCAGCGGCCAGCCCCGCCACGATGTCGTCGTTCTGCACGAGTTCAATGCTGAGCAGTGGCCCGGCCTCCTTGGTCAGCTTGCGGTCAGCCGTCCGCGCTGGGCGGTAGTCGGCGACGGCAGCGGCCATGATCACCACGGCGGCCTCCGCCGCTTCGACGCGCGTCACTTCGCCGAGTTCGGCGGCAGTGCCGACGGACTCGACCCGGATCGACGGATGCCGCAGGGCGCCCTCCAGCACGCCGCTCTCGATGTTCGCGGCCACGAACACGACCTGCGCTCCGCGCTGCGCCGCGGCTGCGGCGAGCGCGACCCCCTGCCGTCCGCTCGAGCGGTTGCCGAGGAAGCGTACCGGGTCGATCGGCTCCCGCGTGCCGCCTGCGGTGACGACGACACGAACGCCGGCGAGGTCGCGCGGTGCCAGGGCGGCGAGCGCCTCGGCGACGATCTGCTCGGGTTCCCGCATCCGCCCCGGCCCCGAGTCGCCGCCGGTCAGCTCCCCCTCAGCGGGCCCGGCGATCACGACCCCGCGCTCGCGCAGGGTGGCCATGTTCGCCTGCGTGGCCGGATGCCGCCACATCTCGGTGTGCATGGCGGGCGCGATCACGACGGGGGCGGTGGTGGCGAGCAATGTGGTGCCCAGCAGGTCGTCGGCGAGCCCGGCGGCCATCTTCGCGATCGTGTTCGCGGTCGCTGGTGCGACGATGACGAGGTCGGCCTCCTGCCCGAGCGCGACGTGCCGCACCCGGGCGACGTCCTCGTGCACGCTGGTGGTCACCGGGTGCCGGCTGATCGCCTCCCAGGTGGGCAGACCCACGAAGCGCAGGGCGTCCTCGGTGGGAATCACC
>JAPSIX010000212.1 GCA_031178475.1 Microbacterium sp.
ATCGGAATGCTGGAGGGCTCGTCGACGCTCGAGGCGGCGGTCGAGAAGGAGAACGAGACCTGCGACACCCCGATCAACGTGCAGTACTACACGTCCACACCGCTCGGTCTGCAGGGCCTCCTCTCCGGTCGCATCGAGGCCTACACCCCCGACGTCGCCCAGACGCAGTTCATCGTCAAGGAGAACCCGAACGACTTCGTGCCGATCGGCGACTACACGCTGGTCGACTACCTCATCAACTACACCTTCACGAAGGAGAACACCGAACTCCGCGACGCTGTCTACGAGCAGGTGCAGGCGATGATGGAGGACGGCACCTACGACGAGATCCTCGACGAGTGGGGCATCACCGCCGGCGGCCTCGACAAGCCCGCCTTCAACGGCGACCTCGACGCAACCCCGTGACCGCGTCCGGTGGGCGGGCTGAGCCCGCCCACCGGATCGCCTCGACGGAGCGCGTCGCGCTCGTCCCGATCCCGAAAGTCTTCGCATGACAAGAACACAGGCTCTGGCGCAGATGCCGGACGTGTATTTCCCGGTGCGGAAACGCACCCCGTGGGGCCAGGTGCTGCAGGGCGTGATCGTCCTGCTGCTCGTGGGCTGGCTGCTCAGCGGATTCATCACCTCCGGCGTGTTCGATTTCGCCACCGTGGCGCAGTACCTGATCGGCCCGCAGCTGCTGATCGGTGTCTGGAACACGCTCACGCTGGCGACACTCGCCACCGCGATCGCCCTCGTCCTCGGCACGTTGGTCGCCCTGATGAGGATCTCGGAGAACCGGGTGCTCTCGGCTGTGGCATCCGTGTACGTTTTCATCTTCCGCGGCACCCCGATGCTGGTGCAGTTGCTGATCTGGTTCTACGCGATCCCGCGCATGGTCGGACAGGTGACGATCGGCATCCCGTTCACCGACATCGTCTTCGTGAACGAGTCGGCGAGCAGCTTCTTCACGCCGTTCATGGCCGGCCTGTTCGCCCTCTCGCTCGCCGAGACGGGTTACATGGCCGAGGTGATCCGCTCCGGCATCCTGGGTGTGGACCAGGGGCAGAGGGACGCGGCGCGGGCGCTCGGCGTGCGGCGCTGGAAGATCACGGTGCAGATCGTGCTGGCGCAGGCCTTCCGCATCGTGCTGCCGGCGACGGGCAATCAGTACATCATGATGATCAAGAACACGTCGCTGGCCTACACCATCGGCTACATGGAGATCCTGCTGACGGTGAGCCGGATCTACTATGCGAACTTCAAGTACCTCGAACTGCTGCTGGTCGCCGCATTCTGGTATCTCGTCCTCACTGCCCTGATCTCGATCCTCCAGCAGGTCCTCGAGCGCCGATTCCCTGCGAGGTGATCACATGACTGAACACAACATTCTCAAAATGGAGTCCAGCCACGTCTACAAATCCTTCGGCGAGGTGAAGGTGCTGCAAGACGTGTCGGTGAAGGTGCACGAGGGCGAGGTCGTCGCGCTGATCGGCCCGTCCGGGGCGGGCAAGTCGACCTTCCTGCGCTGCGTCAACAACCTGTACCCGATCGACTCGGGCACCGTTGAGATCGACGGTGAGCTGATCGGGTATCGCAAGGTCGGCAAGGAACTGCACGAACTCTCGGACAAGGAAGCCGCCAAGCAGCGCGCCAAGGTCGGGATGGTGTTTCAGAACTTCAACCTCTTCCGCCACATGACGGCGCTCGACAACGTCGTGTACGGGCAGGTCGAGGTGCTCAAGACGCCGCGCCGTCAGGCGCGTGAGGTCGCGCTCGACTACCTCGCGAAGGTCGGCCTCGAGGGCAAGGAAGACCGCTTTCCGGCTCAGCTGTCCGGCGGTCAGCAGCAGCGTGTCGCGATCGCCCGGGCGCTGGCCATGGAACCGGCGATGATCCTGCTCGACGAGCCGACCAGCGCGCTCGACCCGGAGCTGCGGGTGGAGGTCGCCGCCGTCATCAAGGGCATGGCCGAGAACAATCGCACGATGCTCATGGCCACGCACGACATCCCGCTCGTACGCGAGATCGCCGACTACATCATCTTCATGGTCGAAGGGCGCATCCTCGAAGCGGGTTCGGCCGAGAAGCTGCTCAACGACCCCGAGCACGAGCGGACCAGGACGTTCCTGGCAAGGATGTCCGAGTGACATGACCGGCGGCCACGTCGCCCGGCCGGGTGAGCTCGTCACGCCCGGCCGGATCGGGCTTTACGCCCTGATGACGACGATCTGGGGCTCGAGCTTCTTCTTCACCGCGCTCGCGCTTCGCGCCTTCAACCCCTTCCTGCTCGTGCAGCTGAGGATGGTGCTCGCCACCGTCGTCCTGGGGCTCGTCGTGGTGTTGACCAGACGGCGGCTGCCCCAGACCCGGCGCCTCTGGGGGCACTTCGTGGTTCTCGGCCTCATCAGCATCGCGATGCCGTACACGCTGCTCACCTGGGCGCAGGTCTGGGTGAACTCGTCCACGGCGATCGTGCTGTCCAGCACGACGCCCATCTTCGTCTTCCTGTTCGCGACCTTCGTCACCCGCGCAGAGAAGTTCAGCACGCTGAGGCTCGTCGGGATCGTGCTGGCATTCGGCGGAGTGGTGCTGCTCACGGCCGGCGGCGGCGGCGGGGGCGGATGGTTCTGGCCCGTCGTGATCGTGGTCACCTCGGCGGTCTACGCGGTCGCCAACATCTACACGCGCACGTTCGTCTCGTCCGTCGATCCGATCATGGTCGCGTTCCTGCAACTCGGATTCGGGATGCTGTGGCTCGCGCCGGTCACCACGATGACCGGCAGCTGGCACGTCGAAGATCTGGGGCTGATTCCGCTGATCGCGGTGCTCGAGCTCGGCATCCTCGGCTCGGCGTTCGCCTATGTGCTGTTCTTCTACTTCATCCGCACGTGGGGATCCACTGCGACCAGCATGAACACGTATCTGCAGCCCGCAGTCGGGGTGCTGCTCGGCGTCGTCGTGCTGCACGAGCGGCCCAGCGCGACGGGCTGGATCGCACTGGCGATCATCCTCGCGGGCGTCATCGTGTTCGGCGCCTCCCGAATGCCCTGGGGTCGCCGGATGGTCGTGCCTGAGCGAGTCGGCAGCGCGGATCTGACTTCTTAGCTCTTGCGGATCTCGAGGATCGTACCGGCCCCGTCGCGGGTGTCGAAGTAGCAGAATCCCGTGCCGTTCTCGCGGAGCCCGCGCGAGATGATGTCGAGGCCGAGGTCGCGGCCCTGCTGCACCGACCCTGGCAGGTCATCGACGTCGAAGCCCAGGTGGAAGACGCCCTCGCCGCGCTCGTCGAGGAAGCGGCGCTGCGG
>JAPSIX010000043.1 GCA_031178475.1 Microbacterium sp.
TGTCGAGCACGGCCTGCTTGTCCATCTGCGCCAGGCATCCGCCGACGGCGATCTGCATGCCTTCGTGCTTGTCCTTGCGGGACTTGAGGTGGCCGAGGGTGCCGTAGAGCTTGCCGGCGGCGTTGTCACGGACGGCGCAGGTGTTGATGATCACGACGTCGGCGTCCTCACCGGCCTCCGCGCGGACGTATCCGGCGCTCTCGAGCGAGCCCGAAAGCCGCTCGGAGTCGTGCACGTTCATCTGGCAGCCGAAAGTGCGCACTTCGTAGGAGCGACGTCGTCCGTCGGATTCGATCGCCGCCGCCGACGGCGCGATCAGCGTCGGTTCACTGCTCGGAGTAGTCATGATGAAAGCCATTCTACGAGCGCTCCCCGGGGATCGGCCGCGCCCGGTCAGTCGGAGTCCACGAAGCGCACGCCGCTGCCTCCGTTGCCGGCTTCGCGCAAGGCGGTTCGTGCGGCTTCCATCGCCGTGCGCCCGTTGTACCCCCGACGGGCGAGCTGGCCCATCAGCCGGCGCAGCGCCGTCTCGGGGTCGAGCCGGTCCATCCCGCGCGCCTTGGTGCGTGCGAACTCAAGCGCACGTTCCGCGTCGTCGTCCGGCAGCTCAGCCAGCGCCTCGTCGATGATCTCCCGCGGGATGCCGCGCTGTGCCAGGGCCCGGGCGAGCGCGACACGGCCCTGCTTCTTCCGCTCCACTCCAGACGTGACCAGGAGAGAAGCGAGGGTGTGATCGTCGATGTAGCCGCGGTGCGTGAAGTCGTCGATCACCTCGTCGATCTCGTCGCGCGGCAGCCGGTTCTCACGCAGCACCGACCGCGCCTCGAAGACCGACAGCGCGCGCGAGCGCAGCTTGCGCACCAGAGCCTCTTCGGCCCGACGTCGCACCTCGACGGGGTCCGGTTCCTCGGTCGGCTCTGCGCTGTCGCCACCGCCGCTCGCATGCGCGCCAAGCGGCACGGGGCCGCGGGGGCGGGCGGGGTGCTCGCTGCGCGTGTCCCCGACGCTCCCGTCAGCGTTCTCGTCGGCACCCGAGGACCTCGCCCCGTGATTCGCGCCCCCGAAGAGCGGGATCACGGGTGCGAGGTGCTCATCCTCCTGAGACATCAGGCCGGGCGCCGCTGAGCCAGTTCGTCGGCGGCTGCTTCCTCAGCAGCCTTCGCGCCGATGCTCAGCTTCTCTTTGATCTGCGACTCGATGGCGAGGGCGACATCCGGATTGCGGCGCAGGAAATTGCGGGCGTTCTCCTTGCCCTGCCCGAGCTGATCGCCGTCGTAGGTGTACCAGGCGCCCGACTTCTTCACGACGCCGTGCTCGACGCCGAAGTCGATCAGGCTGCCCTCGCGAGAGATTCCGACACCGTAGAGGATGTCGAACTCGGCCTGCTTGAAGGGCGGGGCCATCTTGTTCTTCACCACCTTGACGCGCGTCCGGTTTCCGACCGCGTCGGCGCCGTCCTTCAGCGTCTCGATGCGACGGATGTCCAGGCGCACCGACGCGTAGAACTTCAGCGCCTTACCGCCCGCGGTCGTCTCCGGCGATCCGAAGAAGACGCCGATCTTCTCGCGCAGCTGGTTGATGAAGATGGCGGTGGTCTTGGTCTGGTTCAGGCCACCGGTGAGCTTTCGCAGAGCCTGCGACATCAGCCGTGCCTGGAGACCGACGTGGGAGTCGCCCATCTCGCCCTTGATCTCGGCCTCGGGAACGAGGGCGGCGACCGAGTCGATGACGACGAGGTCGATCGCGCCGGAGCGGATCAGCATGTCGGCGATCTCGAGCGCCTGCTCACCCGTGTCGGGCTGGGAGACCAGCAGCTGGTCGATGTCGACTCCGAGCTTGCGCGCGTACTCCGGGTCGAGCGCGTGCTCGGCGTCGATGAAGGCGGCGATCCCGCCGGCGCGCTGCGCGTTCGCGATCGCGTGCAGGGTCAGGGTCGTCTTACCCGACGACTCCGGCCCGTAGATCTCGATGATGCGCCCACGGGGCAGGCCACCGATGCCGAGAGCGACGTCGAGCGCGATCGAGCCGGTGGGGATGACCTCGACCGGTGCGCGCTCGTCGCTGCCCAGCCGCATGATCGAACCCTTGCCGAACTGTCGCTCGATGTGCGCGAGCGCAGAGTCCAGGGCCTTCTCGCGGTCGTCTGTGGATGGCATGACGTGCTCCTCAATACTCGGTTGCTGCCGCCTGTAGGCTGTCGTGTCCTTCCCGGATGGGAGGGATGCTTCGACAAGGCGTATGGCTCTGTGCCACATCCTTCACGGTAGGAGGAGCCACCGACATTGCGTCGGGAGATCCGGCTGCTGTGGATGGAAATGGCGTCGAGACCAGTTGTGCAGAACGATACGCCGATTTCGAACACACCTTCGACGACACGCCGAACGCTACTGTGCTCGGCAGGGGTTCACCGCTTGCGCGGCTCCAGCCGGCCGACGCCGTACCGCCGCTCGGCCGGCACGTCGGTCTCCTCGCACAGCGCCAGCCAGATCTCCCGCGGCGGGATGCCGTCGTCGAGCGCCTCCTGCGCAGTGCGGTTCAGCCGCGCGAGGACGAGGTCGTGTGTGAGCGCGGTCGCACGGGTTCCGAACTCGTCGTCCACCGCGCGCAGGAACTCGCTGCGCCGCATCTCGTCGTCAGTGCAGCGAGAGCTCGGGCTCCACGGACGCCACCAGGTCGTCGGGAACGACGTCGGGGAAGCCCTGCAGGCCCTCGAGAACGGAGATGCGGTCTCCGACCTCGCGCATGATCGTGGAGATGGGAACGTCGAGTGCTTCGGCGACCGAAGCGAGGATCTCGCTCGACGCCTCTTTCTGGCCGCGCTCCACCTCGCTGAGGTATCCGAGAGCCACGGAAGCCTTGCTGGCGACCTGACGAAGGGTGCGCCCCTTCTGCAGACGCAGATCACGGAGCACGTCGCCGATCTCCTGTCGTACAAGGATCATCAGAGCCTCCCCTCCATCGTCTGCCCCGGATGCCGATCCGAGTGGATCGCCAGTCTAACCCGACGGGACGGTGTCGAATCTAGTGTTTCTGCCTGTGCTTCGGTTGTGAGTCGGTCTGCTGGTGACGTGTGGATGAGCACACCATTGATAACGGAACATCGTGCCGCCCTATTCCCCCAACGACTCCCGTGCGAAGGCGATGGCTGCGTCCCGCGCCTGCCGGCGGACCGCTTCCCGGTCACCCGTGAAGACGAACCGGCGGACCTGCCCGAGCACGGGCGTCACCACCGCGATGAACACCGTACCCACCGGCTGTCCGTCCGGGGACGTCGGCCCGGCGACACCCGTCGTCGCGATCCCGACGTCGGCTCGCCGGCCATCGACAGCGACGGCGGTCCTCACCCCATGTGCCATCTGCAGCGCGACATCCGGGTGCACGGGGCCATGAGCGGTGAGCAGCGCCGCATCCACGCCGAGCAGCGTGTGCTTCACCGGAGTCGCGTAGGCGACCACCGCCCCCAGCAGACTGGCGGACGCACCCGGCACCGTCACGATCTGGGCGGCGACGGCGCCTCCGGTGAGTGATTCGGCGACAGCCAGGGTCCACCCGCGTTCCGTCAACCCGGCCAGCAGTGCGCCGGCCTCGCTCACGTCCTGCCCGACCTGCCGCGTGCCTGGGCGATGACGTAGTCGATGCCGCTCGCGACGGTGAGCACGAGCGCGGCCACCATGAGCACCTGAGTGAGGACCACCCAGACCGGCATCCCGATCAGCACGTGCAGCGGGAGCAGGGCCCAGCCGAGCGCGACCGCCTGCACGACGGTCTTGAGCTTGCCCATCCAGGCGGCGGCGACGACCCGCTCGTGCACGAGCGTGAAGCGGTGGATCGTGATACCCCACTCGCGAACCAGGATGATCACGACCAGCCACCAGCCCACCTCGCCGAGCAGCGCGAGACCGAGGAACCCCGCGCCGGTGAGAAGTTTGTCGGCGATCGGGTCCCACAGCTTGCCGAAGTCGCTCACCAGGTCGTATCGGCGGGCGAGATAACCGTCCACCCAGTCCGTCGAGATCGCAAGCACGAAAAGCGCGGCGGCCGTCCAGCGCAGCGCGAGATCGTCGAGTCCGTACGCCCCGCCGAGCAGGAGGAGCACGAAGAACACGACGGCGAGCGGGATGCGCGCGATCGTTATCGCGTTGGGCAGCTGGCGCGGAATCGTCATCAGTCGCGGCCCGTCAGTCCCCAGGCATCCTCGTCGCCGCTCTCCTCCACCACGGCGAGCCCCTCATACTGCTCCTCAAGAGGGTCTCGCGGGTACGCGTCGGCAGACGCGGATGCTGCGGGTGCGGTGGCCTGTGGGGGCGAGGCGGGAGCGGATGCCGGTGGCGCGTCCTCTCCGCGCAGGCGGGCGAGCACTTCGGGCAGCTGCTCGCCGGTGACGAGCACGTCACGGGCCTTCGACCCTTCGGAGGGCCCGACGATCTCCCGCGACTCCAGCAGGTCCATCAGGCGGCCCGCCTTCGCGAAGCCGACGCGGAGCTTGCGCTGCAGCATCGAGGTCGACCCGAACTGGGAGGTGACGATGAGCTCGGCGGCGGCGAGCAGCAGCTCGAGGTCGTCGCCGATGTCCTCGTCGACCTCCTTCTTCTTGCCCTCGACCGCCTCCTGCACGTCCGGGCGGTACTCAGGGCGGGCCTGACGCGTGACGTGCTTGACGACCGCGTCGATCTCGGCTTCCTCGACCCATGCTCCCTGCAGCCGGAACGGCTTGGAAGATCCCATCGGCGAGAACAGCGCATCTCCCTGCCCGATCAGCTTGTCTGCACCCGGGCTGTCCAGGATGACCCGGCTGTCGGTGACGCTGGTCACGGCGAAGGCGAGTCGGGAGGGCACGTTCGCCTTGATGAGACCGGTGACGACGTCCACGCTCGGACGCTGGGTGGCGAGCACGAGGTGGATGCCGGACGCGCGCGCCAACTGGGTGATGCGCACGATCGAGTCCTCGACGTCGCGCGGGGCGACCATCATCAGATCGGCGAGCTCGTCGACGACGACGAGCAGGTACGGGTACGGCTTGAGCACACGCTCGCTGCCGGGCGGCACCTCGACCTCGCCGGCACGGACCGCGCGGTTGAAGTCGTCGATATGGCGGAACCCGAACGACGCGAGGTCGTCGTAGCGCATGTCCATCTCTTTCACGACCCACTGCAGCGCCTCGGCGGCCTTCTTCGGGTTCGTGATGATGGGGGTGATGAGGTGCGGAACACCGGCGTAGCTCGTCAGCTCGACACGCTTGGGGTCGATCAGCACCATCCGCACATCCGCGGGGCGGGCCCGCATGAGCAGGCTCGTGATCATCGAGTTGACGAAGCTCGATTTACCCGATCCGGTGGAGCCGGCGACGAGCAGGTGGGGCATCTTGGCGAGGTTGGCGACGACGAAATTGCCGCCGACGTCCTTGCCGACGCCGATGGTGAGCGGGTGGGTGCTCTTGTGTGCGGCCGGTGAGCGCAGTACATCGCCGAGCGCCACCTTCTCGCGGTCGGAGTTGGGGATCTCGATGCCGATCGCGCTCTTACCGGGGATCGGCGAGAGGATGCGCACATCGTTGGAGGCCACCGCGTAGGCGAAGTTGTTGCTCAGCTGCAGGATCTTCTCGACCTTGACGCCGTGCCCGACCTCGACCTCGTACTGCGTGACCGTCGGACCGCGGGAGAACCCGGTGACCTTCGCGTCGACGTTGAACTGCGTCAGCACGTTGGTGATCTGCTGCACGACGCGGTCGTTCGCCTCCGACCGGGCGACCGCAGGCGGCCCCTCGCTCAGCAGCGACGGCTGCGGCAGCACATAGGGCGCTGCCGGCGGCTGGGGCGCGCGGTCCCCTGGCCCATCCGTGCCGAACCCGTCCAGACCCGGCAGTTCACCGGTCGACCCGGAGTCGTCGAGAAGGGCGGTCGCGTTCTGCTCGTCGAGCTTCTCGGTGATCGCGCTGACGTCGGTGAGGACCTCGGTCGCGGCGTCGTACGGCGCAGCGTCCACGATCACGGCCTGGTCGTACGGCGCCTTCGTGCCCGGCTCCTCGAGCAGGGCGGTGAGCGCCTGAGAGTCGGTGGCCTCGTCGGGATCCTCCTCGCGGCCGGTCTTGTTGCGCCGCCACCATGGCAGCGAGTCGTCCTTGGCCGTCTCCTCCCCCGCGGCATCCTGCTCGCTCGCACTGGGGCGCAGCGGCTGCTCCGCGCCGAACATCCACGCGTACAGGTCGCCCAGGCGCTGGCCGATCCGGTTCGGCGGGGTCTTCGTGAGGATCAGGATGCTCAGCACCGCGAGCAGCGAGAGCACGATGAACGCGACGACCGGGGTGAGGAAGGCCAGCGGCTCTCCCAGCATCCAGCCGAACAGTCCGCCGGCCGCGCTCAGCGCCGGCATCCCCTCCTTCGGCTGGGGCCGCACGGTGTCGCCGAGGGAGTTCACCGTTCCCGACGCGACGTGACAGAACCCGGCGAGGGTGAGCACGAACAGCCCGAAGCCGATCCCGATCCGTCCGTTGTCGTGCACGGAGGACGGATGCCGGAACAGCCACCCCGCCAGCAGCAGGAGCAGCACCGGCAGCACGAACGCCGCACGACCGATCAGCCCGCCCCACGTGAACGCGCTGATCATCTGGGCGATCTGCTCGCCGATGAAGAACCACTCGACGACCGCGCCCGCGCATGCGAGCAGGACGAGCAGGAATGGGAAGCCGTCGCGGCGGTCGTCCTTCTCGAGCGTCTCGGGACCGAACGCACGGAACAGCCCTCCGACGCCGTGCGCGAGGCCGAGCCACATCCGCACCGCGACGGGCGGGCGCTCGGCCTCGTCGACGTACCGCTTGGGGGCAGGAGCCGCTTTGGCAGCGCTCTTCGACGCCGTCTGCCGCTTCGGGCGCGACGGCGAGCTGTCGGCTGCGCGCGCGGTCTTCGTGGTGCTCCTGGGCATGCCTCCACGGTACGCCCGAGCGCCGACCCCGGCCCGCAGTGACGCGGCTTTCGCGGGGATCGGGCCGTCAGGCCTCGATGACCAGCGGCACGATCATGGGGCGGCGCCGCAGCTTCTGGTTGACCCAGCGGCCGATGGTGCGCCGGACGATCTGCGAGAGCGCATGGCTGTCGCGCACGCCGTTACCGGCCGCCTCCTTCAGGGCGGCGACGATCTTCGGCGCGACGTCCGCGAACACGGCGTCGTCCTCCGCGACCCCGCGGGCGTGGATCTCCGGCCCCGAGATGATGCGACCGGTCGCCGAGTCCACCACCACGATGACGGACACGAAGCCCTCTTCACCGAGGATGCGGCGATCCTTGAGGTCGGCCTCGGTGATCTCGCCGACGGTGGAACCGTCCACGTACACGAAACCGAGATCGAGCTGACCCGCGACGCGCGCCACACCGTCCTTCAGGTCGACGACGGTGCCGTTGGCGGCGATGATGGTGCGGTCTTCGGCGATGCCCGTCTCGTGCGCCAGCTTCGCGTTCGCGATCAGGTGACGGTACTCGCCGTGCACCGGCAGCACGTTGCGCGGCTTGAGGATGTTGTAGCAGTACAGCAGCTCGCCGGCGGCGGCATGCCCCGAGACGTGCACCTTCGCATTGGCCTTGTGCACCACGTTCGCGCCGAGCTTGGTCAGCCCGTCGATGACCCGGTAGACCGCGTTCTCGTTGCCCGGGATGAGACTGGACGCGAGGATGACGGTGTCCCCCTCGCCCACTTCGATGGCGTGGTCGAGGTTGGCCATGCGGCTGAGCACGGCCATCGGCTCGCCCTGCGATCCGGTCGACATGTACACGATCCGGTCGTCGGGCAGGTCGCGCGCCTTCTTGTAGTCGATCAGCACGCCCTCGGGCACCGTGAGGTAGCCGAGGTCGGCCGCGATGGTCATGTTGCGCACCATGCTGCGACCGAGCAGCGCCACCCGACGCCCGTGCGCGTGCGCGGCGTCCAGCACCTGCTGCACGCGGTGCACGTGGCTGGAGAAGCTGGCGACGATCACCCGACGAGGAGCCTTGCCGATCACCTGGTCCAGCACGGGACCGATCGAGCGCTCGGTCGGGGTGAAACCGGGGACATCGGCGTTGGTGGAGTCGACGAGGAAGAGGTCCACGCCCTCCTCTCCGAGCCGGGCGAACGCGCGGAGGTCGGTGATGCGCCCGTCCAGCGGCAGCTGGTCCATCTTGAAGTCGCCGGTGGCGAGCACGAGGCCGGCGGGGGTGCGGATGGCGACGGCCAAGGCGTCGGGGATGGAATGGTTCACCGCGATGAACTCGAGGTCGAACGGCCCGACCTTCTCCTGCTGGCCCTCGGTGACGGTCAACGTGAAGGGCCGGATCCGATGCTCCTTGAGCTTCGCCTCGACGAGGGCGAGGGTCAGCCCGGAGCCGATCAGGGGGATGTCGCTCTTCAGCCGCAGCAGGTAGGGCACCGCGCCGATGTGATCCTCATGACCGTGGGTGAGCACGACGCCGACGATGTCGTCGAGGCGGTCCTTGATGGGCTCGAAATCGGGCAGGATCAGATCGACGCCGGGCTGGTGCTCCTCAGGGAACAGCACGCCGCAGTCGACGATGAGGATCTTGCCGGCGAACTCGAAGATCGTCATGTTCCGGCCGACCTCACCGAGGCCACCGATCGGAGTGACGCGGAGCGTGCCGGCGGAGAGCGCTTCGGGATCGGCGATGGGGATGGACATTCGTCTCCTCAGTCGGGCATCTGCGTGCCCGTTCGTGGCGTTCAGCGCGTGCGTGCGCTCATCGGGTGGTGCCGTGCACCTTCGGCAGGGCTCCGCCGGCCGCAGCGTTGCGATCGGGGCGGAAGTTCGAGAAGTCGGCGCCGGGGACGTCGCGCACGAGGGCGAGTTCGTCCTCGATGATCGCGGCCTCCCATTCCTCCGGTCCCACCAGCGGCAACCGCACGCGCGGGCTGCCGATACGGCCGAGTCCGTGCAGGATGTACTTCGCCGAGACCGTGCCGGGCACATGGGTCATGACCGCCCGCACGAGCGGCTCGAGGCGCCGGTGTTCGGCGGTGGCGGCCTTCAGGTCGCCGCGGTTGACCGCATCGACGATCGTGCGGTACGGCGCGGCTGTGATGTTCGCAGTCACCCCGATCAGGCCGCTCGCGCCGATGGCGAGATGCGGAAGGACGTTGGCGTCGTCGCCCGAGAAGTACATCAGGTCGGTCTGATTGAGTACTCGACTCACCTCGGAGAAGTCGCCCTTGGCGTCCTTCACGGCGAGGATGTTGGGGTGCTTCGCCAGGCGCAGGATCGTCTCGTACTTGATCGGCACGCCGGTGCGGCCGGGGATGTCGTACAGGATCACCGGCAGGTCTGTCGCGTCGGCGACGAGACGGAAGTGGGTGAGGATGCCGGCCTGCGTCGGCTTGTTGTAGTACGGCGTGACGATCATGATGCCGTCGGCGCCGGCCTTCTCGCTCGCCTTGTACAGCTCGATGGCGTGGGCGGTCTCGTTGGATCCACCGCCGGTGATGATCTTGGCGCGCCCGCCCGCGACATCCTTGCCGACCTCGACGAGCCGCAGCTTCTCGGCATCCGTCAGGGTGGAGGTCTCCCCCGTCGTGCCCGTGACGACGACGCCGTCGGCGCCATCGGAGACGACCCGGTCGATGTGCTTCTCAACGGCTGGCCAGTCCACCTCGCCGTCGGCGGTCATCGGAGTGACCAGCGCGACGAGAACCTGTCCGAAGGGGTTGCCCGTGTGCGTCATGCTCTCAGCGTATCGTTTCGGGGCCGTCGTGATGCCGCCTCGACGTCACATCCGGCCGCGCCGCGCGACGCGTGAGATGAAGCCCCGCGGCAGCATCCGGGTGAGCGCGACGGCGATCTTGTAGCGCAGCGACGGTACCGACACGGCCTTGCCGCGGGCCGCGTCACCCAACGCCTCGCGGACGACGTCTCGGGCATCCAGCCATCCGATCGCCGGAACGCCCTCCTCCCCCGCTGCCAGCCCCATCCGCTCGTGGAACGACGTGTGAGTGAACCCCGGGCACACCGCGGTGACGGTCACACCGTCGCGTGCGTACTCGTCGTTCGCCCACCGGCTGAACCCGATCACCCACCCTTTGCAGGCTGAGTAGGTGGAGCGGGAGATGAACCCGGCGACGGACGCGACGTTGATGATGCGGCCGCCCCGACCGCGCATCGCGCGAAGTGCGGCGTGCATCAGCCGCATGGTGGCCTCGACGTGCACGCGCAGATGGCGCACTTCATCTGCGATGTCGTTGTCGGCGAAACGCAGCGGCAGCCCGAAGCCGGCGTTGTTCACGAGCAGGTCGATGGGCGCTGACCGATCGACGAATCGGGCGGCCACGCGCTCGACCTCCTCGGCCTCACTCAGATCGGCGATCAGCACCTCGACGGCTACGCCGTGCTTCTGTCGCAGTTCGGCCGCGAGGGCCTCGAGGGCTTCGGCGCCGCGCGCGACCAGCACGAGATCCGCCCCGCGTGCGGCCAGCTGCCGGGCGAACTCGGCGCCGAGTCCCGCGCTCGCGCCGGTGATGAGCGCGGTGGGCATCAGCGTTCACACCTCAGGAACCGGTAGCGGATGCCGGAACGAGATGTCTGCCAGGCGCCCTCGTCGACGACCCGCCAGCCCTGTCGGGACGGGGCGAACGCGTCGCCGGCGACCTCCACGTCCAGCTCCGTGATCTCCAGCCGGTCGGCGTCGCCGATGAGCTGGCGGAAGATCTCCGCCCCGCCGATCACCCAGGCGCGTTCGAGACCGCGCAGGGCCTCGTGCACGTTCGCTGACCGGCATGCGCCGGGCGCCCTCCAGTCCTGCTGGCGGGTGATGACGATGTTCTCCCGCCCCGGCAGCGGGCGGAACCGCTCGGGCAGCGAATCCCAGGTCTTCCGTCCCATCACCACCGGTGACCCCAGGGTCACCTCACGGAAGTGCGCGAGGTCCTCGGGCAGGTGCCACGGCATCCCGCCCTCGGCGCCGATCACGCCGCCGTGCGCCTCAGCCCAGATCAGCCCGATCCAGGTCATACCGCAACCGCCGCACGGATAGCCGGGTGGTGCTGGTAGTCCTCCACGATGAAGTCCTCATAGCGGTAATCGAGGATCGACTCCGGGGTGCGCCCGAACCGCAGCGTCGGGTACGGGTACGGCTCGCGCGTGAGCTGCTCGCGCACCTGTTCGACGTGGTTGTCGTAGATGTGGCAGTCGCCGCCCGTCCACACGAAGTCGCCGGGCTCGAGACCGGTCTGCTGCGCCACCATCAGGGTGAGCAGCGCGTACGAGGCGATGTTGAACGGCACGCCGAGGAAGAGGTCGGCGCTGCGCTGGTAGAGCTGGCACGACAGCCTGCCGTCGGCGACATAGAACTGGAACAGCGCATGGCAGGGTGCGAGCGCCATCTGGGGGATGTCTGCGGGGTTCCACGCCGACACGATGAGCCGCCGGGAGTCGGGTGTGGCGCGGACCTGCTCGATCACCTGCGCGAGCTGGTCGATCGTGCCGCCCGACGGTGTCGGCCAAGAGCGCCACTGCACGCCGTAGACCGGGCCGAGATCGCCGTCCGCATCCGCCCACTCGTCCCAGATCGTCACACCGTGCTCCTGCAGCCACCGCACGTTCGAATCGCCCCGCAGGAACCAGAGCAGCTCGTAGGCGATCGACTTGAAGTGCACGCGCTTGGTCGTGATGAGCGGGAAGCCGCGGGAGAGGTCGAACCGGATCTGGCGGCCGAACACGCTCGTCGTGCCCGTGCCGGTGCGATCGTCTTTATGGGTGCCGTTGGCCAGAACGTCGCGCAGCAGATCTTCGTAAGGCGTGGGTACGGCGCTCATGACTGCCACGATACCCCGGCCCTCCCCGGTGCAGCTCGTCATGGACCGTCACATCCGCGCGCCCTCGCCCGGGTCGGACGTACGCTCGTCGCATGTCGCCCGCCGCAGCCATCGCCCTCGTCACCGGCCTGCTGCTGGCGACGGCGGCCGCCGGCGTGGTGTGGCGCCTGCGGGACGGTCGGCACCGCACCGGAAGCGGAGCGCGAGTGGACCCGTCGGATCTCCGCGCCGGCGGCACGCGCGCCACCCTGCTGCAGTTCAGCACCGAGATCTGCGCCCGCTGCCCGCAGGTGCGCCGGATGCTGTCGCGACTGGCATCCGCTCTCGACGGCGTCGAGCACGTCGAGATCGATCTGACCCACCGCCCCGATCTCGCCGCCCGCTACCGCGTCCTGCAGACGCCGACGACTCTCGTGCTCGATCCCGAGGGCCGCGTGCGCTCACGGTTCAACGGCGTCCCGCGCCGCGAGGACGTCGTGACGGCGCTGACAGCCCTCACCGCACCCCAGGAGACCCGATGACCCCTCCGACCGGCATTGATCCTCGCGGTCCGCGCTTCGCAGCCGCCATCACCGCCGCCCTGCTGCTCACTGCGACGTTCCTCGGGCTGCTCGCCGGACCCCGCGCCTCCGCCGCCGCGCTCGTGCTGACCCTCGCCCTGGCCGCCCTGTTCCTGTGGGGTGTGGTGTCGCCGCGCACTCACCCCTGGGCGGTGCTGTTCCGGACGGTGATCGCCCCGCGCCTCGCCGCTCCGGCCGAGCGCGAGGACCCTCGGCCGCCCCGCTTCGCCCAGGGCGTCGGCCTGTTCGTCGTCGCCGCCGGCGTGCTGCTGCATCTGGCGGGCGTCCCCTGGGCGCTGCCGATCGCGACGGCTGCGGCGTTCGCCGCCGCCTTACTGAACGCCGTCTTCGGGCTGTGCCTCGGCTGCCAGCTGTATCTGCTGCTGCAGCGCGCACGGCGCACCGGGTCCGCGGGCACGGTTCCCCGGAAGCCGGCCGCTCGCTAGGCTGGCGAAGCGGCGCCATTCCGCACCGCCCGCGAAACCGCGACCTCTGGAGGAACCATGCCCGTCACCAGCGAAGCGACCACCACCTGGACCGG
>JAPSIX010000044.1 GCA_031178475.1 Microbacterium sp.
CGTAGATGCCCCGGGCCGGTTCGAGCCGGGTGGAGGTCTTCTCGCCTGGCAGCAGCACCGGCACCGGCACCCACGCCTTCAGCGGCCGGCGGCGCACCGGCTCGGCACCGTCCTCGCCACGGAGGCGGGCCAGCAGGTTCCACACCGCCCGCTCCTTGGTGTTCAACCAGTCCTCGTGCGGGGCCATCCGGTAGCAGGTGAGGAGGTCGACCTCGTCCCGCAGCACCTCGGAGACGTTGCCGTGCAGGTCCATCGACGCGGACACCAGCGTGTCCGGCCCGAGCGCCGCGCGCACCGCCGTCGCCAGGTCGCCCTCGGCATCCTGCATTCCGATCACGCTCATCGCGCCGTGAATGTCGAAGAAGAACCCGTCGAACGGTCCCTGTTCGGCGATCGCGGCGAGGATGGCCTCTTTCATCTGCCGGTATGTCTGCGGGGCGACGGCACCTCCCGGCAGCGAACGGCCGTGGTACAGCGGCACCCACT
Source organism: Microbacterium sp. (assembly GCA_031178475.1). Classification (GTDB taxonomy): domain Bacteria; phylum Actinomycetota; class Actinomycetes; order Actinomycetales; family Microbacteriaceae; genus Microbacterium. The sequence goes on from JAPSIX010000044.1 coordinate 487, forward strand.
CAGCCGCCTCGCGCAGTTCCCGGCCGGCGTCGAGGAACGGGTAGTACGCGATGAGCTCCGCGCCGGTGCGGATCGTGAACGCCTCGTCACCGGAGACGTGCGGCGAGAAGGTGCTCGATTCGATCGAGATGCCGGCGATGCCGATGCGGGGCCTGGTCAGACCGCCCGCCGCGACGGCAGGCAGAGGGCCCATCCAGATCTCGCTGGCTTCGGGTCGTGCGGTCACGGTCGCTCCTTCGGGGTGTTCATGTCGTGGGAAGCAGGGCTGCCGCGCGCGCGGTCTCGATCGCGCCGAGCGCGACCGCATCGCCGCCGAGCCGGGCGGGGAGGATCTCGAGCGGGATGCCGGATACCGGAGCGTCCGTGCGGAGCGCGTCGTCGATGCCAGCCGCGAGAAGATCCCAGGAGTGCGCCACTCCACCTCCGACGATCGCACGGGGAAGATCGAGCAGGGTTGCAGCGCTGGCGCACGCGAGTCCGAGGGCGCGTCCCGCGTCGTGAAAGGCGGCTGCCGCGTGGGCGTCGCCCTGCCGGGCGAGCACCGCGACCTCGCGGGATCCCCCGACGTGCCGGCCACTGCGCTCGGCGTAGCGCAGTGCGATCGACGTACCGGAGGCCAGAGTCTCGAGGTGACCGGTCTGACCGCAGGTGCAGACGATGCCGCTGTACCCCGGGGTGTGACCGATCTCTCCCGCCGCGCCGTGCGGTCCGCGCCGCAGCTGGCCATCGATGATCACCGCTCCCCCGACGCCGGTGCCCAGCATCACGCCGAGCACGTCGTCTCGGATGCCTGCAGCGGCTGCCTCGCCGAGCAGAAACGCGTTCACGTCGTTCTCGATGCCGACGGGCACGTCGAGACGATCTGAGAGCGCCTGCGACAGCGGAAAGCCCACCCAGTCGACGAAGGTGGCGGACGCTGCCCGGATGGTGCCCGACTCGTGGTCGATGACGCCGGCGGCGCCGACGCCGACAGCGCGCAGTCGTACTCCCGCTGTGGTGGACAACTGCTCCACGAGGGACGCCGCCGCGTCTGCCATGGCGGCTCCGCCCTCCTGCACCGGAGCGGCGACGCCGCCTCGGGCGAGGATGCCGCTGGCGTCGTCAACGATCAGGGCGGAGATCTTCGTCCCGCCGATGTCGACGCCGGCGAAAGCGGACGCAGACACGGCGTGCGTCTCGTTCGTGCGGAGCACGGGCTCAGCGCCCGCCCAGCCCGGCCATCGCAATGCCCTTGACCAGGTGCTTCTGGAGGGCGATCACGAGGAGGGTGGTGGGGATCATCGAGATGATGGATGCCGCCATCTGCAGATCCCAGCGGGTGCCGGTGAGCCCTGAGAAGCTCGCCAGACCGACCGGGAGCGTGCCGTGCGCGTCGTAGTCCACGGTCACGATGAGCGGCCACAGATAGCTGTTCCAGAAGCTCAGGAAGGTGAACACCGCCAGCACCGCCACCGCCGATGTGGAGAGCGGGAGGATGATCTGCAGGAAGCTGCGGATGGGGCCTGCGCCGTCGACGCGGGCGGCCTCCTCCAGCTCGTAGGGGATGCCGCGGAAGAACTGCCGCATGAGGAACGTGCCGAACGCCGTGAACGCGAACGGGAAGATCAGTGCCTGGTAGGTGTCAACCCAGCCGAACCACTGCATGACCTGGAACATGGGGATCACGAGGACTTCGGCGGGCACCATCAGCGTCGCGAGGAAGAGCACGAACACGGCGTCGCGTCCCTTCCACCGCAGCCGGCCGAAGGCGTAGCCCGCGGTCGTGGACACGAAGAGCACCACCACGGTGCCGGCGACGGACGTGAACAGCGAGTTGCCGATGTATCTCCAGAACGGCCCGAAGGCGAAGACCTCTGCGAAGTTCGACCAGCGCACTTCGGAGCCGAACAGGCTGGGCGGCATGGAGAAGATGTCGGCGTTCGGCTTGAGAGCCGAGAAGAACGCATACACCAGGGGCAACATGAACACAGCCGCAGCGAAGTAGATGAGCACGTGGCCGAGGATCAGTCGCGCGCGGGTACCGCCGGTCTGCGGCGCCCGCCCGCGGCGGGTCTCGGCTCCGACGTGCGCGTCGTCGTCGGCGATGGTCAGCACGGGACCGGGCACGACGTCAGTGCTCATAGTGCACCCACTTCTTCTGAGCGCCGAACTGCAGCGCGGTGATGATGATGATCAGCGCGAAGAGAATCCACGCTCCGGCTGCGGCGAGCCCCAGATCCTGGAACTTGAATCCCTGGTTGTAGATCCACATGACCAGCGGCATCGTCGAGTTGCCCGGTCCGCCGCCGGTGAGCAGCTGCGGCTGCACGAACACCTGCAGCGACGTGATCATCGTCATGATCGTGGCGAAGAAGATCGCCGGGGAGATCATCGGCAGCATCACGCCCCAGATCAGGCGCAGGCCTTGGGCGCCGTCGATTCGCGCCGCCTCGACGACGCTCTCGGGAAGCTGCTCCAGAGCGGCCGAGAAGATGAGCATGTTGTAACCCAGGCCCTGCCACACGCTCATGACGACCACCATGATCATCGCCCACTGCCGGTCGGCGAGGAAGTTGGGCAGCTCGACGCCGAGCCAGGTCTGGGCCAGGCCGTTGAACAGTCCCTGCGGCTGCAGCAGCATCTTCCACACCAGCACGTTGGCGACCATCGGGGTGACGACGGGGATGAAGAACAGCACGCGCAACGCCCCTCGCCCCCGGATGCGCGGGCCGAGGCCCAGCGCGAGCGCGAGCGAGAGGGCGATGCTCAGCGGAACGTAGAGAACCGTGAACACCAGCGTGTTCCGCAGCGAAGGCAGGAAGTTGGGATCCTCGAACAGACGGGCGTAGTTGGCACCGCCGTTGAAGGTCCGCTCGCCGAACGTGGGCCAGTCGAAGAAGCTCATCACGATGGACAAGACGACGGGCACGATCGTGAACAGGGCGAGGCCCACCAGGGCCGGGCTTGCGAAGCCCAGCGCCTGGCGCGCCTCGACCCTGGCGAACGACCCTGGACGACGCCGCGGAGCTGTCGTGGTGGTCATCTCTGCGTTTCCTCAATCAGGGCGGGGCCCTGTGGGTAAGGGCGGGAGCCCGTTCGAACTCGGTCAGTTTCCGAACTGCTGCTGGGCGGAGTCGAGCACGTCCTTCATGGAGGCCTGCCCGTTGTACACGCTCACGAGCTCGGGCTGGACGAAGGTGCCGACCTTCGACCAGTCGTCCGAGACGTTCTGCCCCTCGACGTTCTCGAACGCCGCCTCGAACGCCGCCTGCACCTGGTCGCGGTACGCCTCGTCAAGCGACTCGAAGTACAGCGGCTGGCTCTCGGCGCGCGCCGGGTAGCTACGACCGGAGGAGGCGATGTAGTCCTGTGCGTCCTTGCTGAGCAGCGAACCGAGTACCTTGAGTGCGGCCTCCTTGTTCTCGCAGGACTTGGCGATACCGAAGCCCGAACCGAGGATGAGGCTCAGGTTGCCGTTCTCGCCGGTGGGCAGCGGGGCGAGCCCGGCTTTGAATCCGGCGTCGTTGGTGAGGTACCCCACAGCGTTCCAGGTGCCGTCCACGGCCATCGCCGCGTTCTGTCCGGTGTACTGGTTCTCGCCCCATCCGGTGTCCGAGGCGGATGCCACGGGGGCGGCCACCTTCTGATCGGTGACGAGGCCGGCGTACCACTCGGCAGCATCGGCGAAGCCCTCGTCGGTGAGCTGGAGGGTGCCGTCCTCGGAGACCGGCTGCGTGCCGGACTGCGCGATCGGCAGCGCCTGCCACTGGAAGTCGCCCATGCCCATGCCGAAGCCGTACTTGCCGCCCGTGGTGGCCTGCTTGGCGATCGCCTCGAAGTCGTCAAAGCTCCAACCGGCCTTCGGCACGTCGGCGCCGGCGGCCGAGAGCATGTCCTCGTTGTAGTACATGACCATGGTCGCCACGTCGAACGGCAGGCCGTACATCTCGCCCTTGTTCTTGAGGATGTCGGTCGCGCCGGGGGCGAAGTCTTCCTCGGAGAGTCCGGCGGTCTTCAGGTCGTCGGCGGTGAGCGGTACGAAGCCGTCGGTGTAGCTGGCGAGCATGCCGGAGTTCATGCCGGTCACGCACGCCATGTTGCCCGAGGCCATGTTCGTGGTGAGCTTGGTGAAGAAGTCGCCCCACGGAGCGGTGCGCAGCGTGATCTGGAGATCCGGGTTCTGCTCCTTGGCGACAGCGATCTGCTCCTCCAGCGCCTTGGTGTCGTCCTCGCTGCCGGCCCACATGTCGACGACGATCTCGTCGCCCGAGCCCCCGGCGCTGCTTGAACCGTCGCCGCTCGCGCAGCCGGTCGCAGCGACGGCGACACCCGCGATGGCGGCGATGGCGCCCATCCGGAACTTCTTCATTGAATGCCTCCTTGAAGTGGGTTATTTCGCGACTCGAAACAACCTGGTAAAGTCTTGCAGGAAGTTACGCTTTCATAATTCGGCCTGCGACGCAAGCGGACATCGGATGTCTGGTGCGCTGTCGCGGCCGCGACACTCTCGAGGGATCATGCGCCAGGCACATTCACCCGACGACACGAGACGGATCCTCGATCTGGTCGCCAGCGGGCGGGCCCGCTCGCGGTCCCAGCTCGCCGAGCAGCTGGGCGTCGCGCCGTCCACCGTGGGGCTGCGGGTGCAGGCTCTCGTCGACGCCGGGCTCCTGCAAGAAGCGGGCGAAGGGGTATCGGGTGGGGGGCGACGCCCCCGCCTGCTCCGCATCGCAGATACCGGTGGAGTCGTGCTCACCGCCGACGTGGGCGGCGCGCACGCCCGTATCGGCCGCCATGGGCTGGCCGGCGCGTCGCAGATCATCGAGACCATTCCGATCGACTTGACCCAGGGCCCCGAGGCGACACTGGGGCTCGTGTGCAGCGTCTTCGACCGCCTCGCAGAGCGCCAAGAGATTCGCGCCATCGGGGTCGGCCTCCCCGGCCCGGTGGACGTCGAGGTCGGCGCCGTGGATCAGCCCTCCCGGATGCCGGGCTGGCCGGGCTTCCGAGTCGGAGAGCATCTCGCGGATCGGTACGGAGTGCCGGTCGCGGTGGACAACGACGCGAACCTCGCTGCGCTCGGCGAACACCTCGCACAGTTGGGACCGGCGGAGCACAGCATCACGGTCAAGGCTGGCACGGCGATCGGCAGCGGCATCATCGTTTCCGGCCGTGTCCATCGGGGAGCGACGGGTGCTGCCGGAGACATCACGCACACGCGCATCGACGGAAGCGGCGACATCCCCTGCTCATGCGGGAACACCGGCTGCCTGGAGACGGTCGCCAGCGGCGCAAGCCTGGTCAGGCAGATGCGGGAACGCGGTCGCGACGACATCCGCTCCACCGAGCACGTGCTGGCCCTCGCCCACGACGCCGACCCGGCCGCCACGACCCTCGTCCGCACGGCCGGCACGCACCTCGGGCAGGCACTGTCGGGCGTGGTCAACTTCTTCAATCCGCATGCGGTGTTCCTGACCGGCAGCATGAGCGTGTCTGAGCCGTTCCTCGCCGCCGTGCGCAGCCGCGTCTACGAGGCGTGCCATCCGCTGGTGACCCGGCGACTGCGCATCGAGGCTGCGAGCACCGGCGCGGATGCCATCATCCGCGGCGCAGCCCGCCTGGCCCTCGACAAGCTCGAGCTGCCCGTGGCCTGACGCGCTCACTCCCCCGTCAGCGTCAGCTCGACGACCGGGATCAGCACGTCGGGGCGCTGAACCGGAAGGTGCACGGTGAGCGTCCCCTCCGCCTCACCGGCCGGCGTCATGTGCGAAGCCGGCGTGCCCGGGTCGCTGACCGAGGTCCTCAACCAGGAGCCGTCGTGCAGGAAACGCGCGAACGACACCCGGCCCGCCAGCTCCGGAAGGTGCACGTAGCCGAGCGGCCAGCTGAACAGGTGCAGATAGACCCGGTTTCCTCGGCGGGTGTACACGCCCTCGCGCGGCGGCGTCAGGTCGGCATGACCGGCCCCGATGATCGCGTCGCGGTGCAGTCGCATCCATTCGCCGATCGCGCCGAGCACGCGCTCGTCGCGCAGCGCGATCGCGCCGCGCCCGTCGGGGCCGACGTTGAGCAGCATGTTGCCGTCCATCGACACCGAGTCGGCGAGCATCTGCGCGAGGAGCTGGGGGGACTTCTGATCGGTGTTGTCGCGGTGATACCCCCACGAGCCGTTGAGGGTCTGACACGCCTCCCACACCTGCGGGTCGCCGTCGACCATCAGCGGAGAGGTCGGCTGGTACTGCTCGGGTGTCACGAAGTCACCGGGGATGCCGAGCCGATCGTTGACGAGCATCGTCGGCTGCAGTTCGCGACACATGCGCAGCAGCGCTGCGGCATCCCAGGCATCGGGCCCCTTCCCCTCCCAGCCGTCCCGGCTCTCCGGGTAGGTGAAATCGAAGAACAGGTAGTCGATGTCGCCGTACCCGGTGAGGAGTTCGCGCACCTGTCCGTGCAGATACCGGCGGTAGCGCGCCATGTCGCGGACCTCGTTGAGTTCGCGCGCGTCAGCGTCGTCACGGCGCGGGTGGTTCCAGTCGATGGTGAAGTCGGGGTGATGCCAGTCGATCAGCGAGTGGTAGAGCCCGACCTTGATGCCCTCCTCGCGCAGGGCGTCCACGAACTCGCGCACGAGGTCGCGCCCGCAGGCGACGACAGAGGTGAAGTCGGTCAGCGCCGAGTCCCACAGGCAGAATCCGTCGTGATGCTTGGTGGTGAGCACGACGTACCCCATGCCCGTCTCTCGTGCCCGCCGCGCGAGAGCACGGGCGTCGAAGAGGTCTGGATCAAAATGCTCGAAGTACTGCCGGTAATCGGCATCCGTCAGTCGCTCATAGCTCTGCACCCACTCGTGACGGGCCGCCACGCTGTAGATGCCGAAGTGCACGAACATCCCGAACCGGGCTTCATCGAACCACGCCTGTCGCATGGGTCAATCCTGACACAGACATCGGATGTATCGCGGCACTGGTGAGTTGTGGCTCGTTCCGCCGGGGCAGCGGAAAGGGGGCGCCCTACGGACACCCCCTTCCGCTGCTTTCAAGGATCAGCGCGCTGCGCTGCCGCTTCGACAGGCTCAGCGCGAGCCAAGGTCAGCGCGCCGCGCTGCCCTCGACATAGTCCTCGTCCTGCGACTTCCAGGCGAACAGGGCGCGCAGCTCCTTGCCGGTCGCCTCGATCGGGTGACCCTGCTCCTTCTCGCGCAGCGAGAGGAACTCCTCGGCACCGTTGTCCTGGTCCTCGATGAAGCGCTTGGCGAAGGCGCCCGACTGGATGTCCGCGAGAACCCCCTGCATGCGCTCCTTCACACCGGCGTCGATGACGCGCGGGCCCGACACGTAGTCGCCGAACTCCGCGGTGTCGGAGATCGACCAGCGCTGCTTGGCGATGCCGCCCTCCCACATCAGGTCGACGATGAGCTTGAGCTCGTGCAGCACCTCGAAGTAAGCGATCTGCGGCTGGTAGCCCGCCTCGGTGAGCACCTCGAACCCGGCCTGCACGAGGTGGCTCATGCCGCCGCACAGCACGGCCTGCTCACCGAACAGGTCGGTCTCGGTCTCCTCGGTGAAGGTCGTCTTGATGACGCCGGCACGGGTGCCGCCGATGGCCTTGGCGTACGAGAGAGCAAGGTCCCATGCGTGCCCTGACGCGTCGCGCTCGACGGCGATGATGTCCGGGATGCCGCGACCGGCGACGAACTCACGACGCACGGTGTGGCCCGGCGCCTTGGGGGCGACGAGGATCACGTCGACACCCTCGGGGGCGTCGATGTAGCCGAAGCGGATGTTGAAGCCGTGTGCGAAAGCCAGCGCCTTGCCCGGGGTGAGCTTGTCCTTGATCGACTCGTTGTAGATCGTGCGCTGGTGCTGGTCGGGCGCGAGGATCATGATCACGTCGGCCCACTCGGCAGCATCCGCCACGCTCTTGACGGCGAAGCCGGCCTCCTCAGCCTTGGCGATCGACTTCGAGCCCTCCTTGAGGGCGATGGCGACCTCGACGCCGGAGTCGCGCAGGTTCATCGCGTGCGCGTGCCCCTGCGAGCCGTAGCCGACGATCGCGACCTTCTTGCTCTGGATGATCGAGAGGTCGGCGTCCGCGTCGTAGAAGATCTCGGTGCTCACTGTGTTTCTCCTTGATTGGGGGTTCTGTCGGGCCCTTCGACAAGCTCAGGGACCCAGGTACTTGATGCGGTTCTGGTCAACCGCGCAGGACGCGTTCGGTGATGCTCTTGCCGCCCCGCCCGATCGCGAGCAGCCCGGACTGCGCGAGCTCCTTGATGCCGAACGGCTCCAGAGCGCGCATCATGGCGTCGACCTTGCCCTTGTCACCGGTGACCTCGACGACCAGCGCGTCGGGTGCGTAATCGACGACCGAGGCGCGGAACAGGTTCACCACCTCGATGACGTGCGACCGGGTGTTGTTGTCGGCGCGCACCTTGATGAGCATGTGCTCGCGCTGCACGGATGACGTCGGGTCGAGCTCGACGATCTTGATGACGTTGACGAGCTTGTTCAGCTGCTTCGTGACCTGCTCGAGAGGGAGCGCTTCGACGTCGACGACCACCGTGATGCGCGAGATCCCCGGCACCTCGGTGACGCCCACCGCGAGGGAGTCGATGTTGAAGCCGCGGCGGGCGAAAAGCCCCGCCACGCGGGTCAGCAGACCCGGAGTGTTCTCCACGAGCAGGCTCAGCACGTGAGTGGACATCGGCTCAGTCCTCCTGATCGAAGGCCGGCGCGTGGTCACGCGCGTACTGGACATAACTGTTGCTGACGCCCTGCGGCACCATCGGCCACACCATGGCGTCGGCGCTCACGACGAAGTCGATGACGACCGGGCGGTCGTTGGTCTCCAGAGCCGTCTTGATGGCGGCGTCGACCTGGTCCTCGGACTCGACGCGCAGCGCGAGGCATCCGTACGCCTCAGCGAGCTTGACGAAGTCCGGGACCCGGACGGTGCCGTGCCCGGTGTTGAGGTCGGTGTTCGAATGCCGCCCGTTGTAGAACAGCGTCTGCCACTGGCGCACCATGCCGAGGGAGGAGTTGTTGATGATCGCGACCTTGATCGGGATGTTGTTGATAACGCAGGTGGCGAGCTCCTGATTCGTCATCTGGAAGCATCCGTCTCCGTCGATCGCCCACACCACGCGGTCGGGCTCGGCGACCTTGGCGCCCATCGCGGCAGGAACCGAGTAGCCCATCGTGCCGGCGCCGCCGGAGTTGAGCCACGAGTTAGGTCGCTCGTACTTGATGAACTGCGCGGCCCACATCTGGTGCTGACCCACCCCGGCGGCGTAGACCGCTTCGGGGCCCGTCAGCTCGCCGATGCGCTGGATCACGTACTGCGGTGCCAGCAGGCCGTCCTCGGTAGGCGCGTAGCCGAGCGGGAACTCCTTGCGCAGCCCGTCGAGGTAGGACCACCATTCCTCGGTGTCCGGCTTGGCGGTGCCGATCGCACTGCGGTACGCGGACTCGAGGTCGACGAGCACGTCGCGCACGTCGCCGACGATCGGCACGTCAGCGGTGCGGATCTTGGAGATCTCGGCCGGGTCGATGTCCACGTGCACGATCTTCGCGTGCGGCGCGAACAGGGCGGCCTTGCCCGTGACGCGGTCGTCGAAGCGGGCGCCGAGCGAGACGAGGAGGTCGGCCTCCTGCAGCGCGAGCACCGCCGGGACCGTGCCGTGCATGCCCGGCATCCCCAGGTGCTGCGGGTGCGAGTCGGGGAACGCCCCGCGCGCCATGAGGGTGGTCACGACCGGCGCGCCGGTGGACTCCGCCAGTGCGCGCAGCTCCGCCGAGGCGCGGCCGCGGATCACGCCGCCGCCCACGTACAGGACAGGTTTGCGCGCTTGCGCGAGCAGCGCCGCCGCGGCCTGGATCTGCTTGCCGTGCGCCTTCGTCACCGGGCGATACCCGGGGAGATCGATGCGCGGGGGCCACACGAACGGCACGACCGCCTGCTGGGCGTCCTTCGTGATGTCGACCAGCACGGGGCCGGGACGGCCGGTCGAGGCGATCTCGAACGCCGCGGCCAGGGCGCCGGGGATGTCCTCGGCGCGCTTGACCAGGAAGGAGTGCTTCGTGATCGGCATCGTGATGCCGACGATGTCCGCCTCCTGGAACGCGTCCGTGCCCATCAGCGTGGAGAAGACCTGACCGGTGATGGCCACCAGCGGCACGGAGTCCATGTAGGCGTCGGCGATGGCGGTGACGAGGTTGGTCGCGCCGGGTCCGGAGGTCGCGATGCACACGCCCACCTTGCCGGATGCCGCGGCGTACCCCTCCGCAGCGTGACCGGCACCCTGTTCGTGACGCACGAGGACGTGCCGCACTCCGGATGCGTCCATCAGCGGGTCGTAGACGGGCATGATCGCTCCGCCGGGAAGGCCGAAGATGTCGGTCACGCCCAGCCTCTCCAGCGAGCGGACGACGGCCTCCGCGCCGGAGATCTCGGGCGCGGAGGATGAACGGGCGGGTGGCCGCGGCACGGCCGAGGCGGTATCAGCAGTCATGTCATTCCTCGATGATCTGTCGAAGCGGGAGTCTGTCCCTGAGCCGTCGTACGGCACAGGCCGTCGAGAGCCGCCGACGGGGCTCAACCGGTGGTCGCGCCCTCCGCTGCAGAGCGCACGAGACGGGAGTACTTGGCAAGGACGCCACGGGTATAGCGCGGGGGAAGCGGCTCCCAGCCATGCCGGCGGGAGCTGAGCTCAGACTCCTCGACGAGTAGGTCGAGAGTGCGAGCCGCGATATCGACCCGAATCAGATCACCATCGCGCACGAAGGCGATGGGACCAGCGTCCACCGCTTCGGGTGCTATGTGGCCGATGCACAGGCCGGTTGTGCCGCCTGAGAATCGTCCGTCTGTCAAGAGTAGTACATCTTTTCCGAGCCCCGCGCCCTTGATGGCCGCGGTGATCGCCAGCATCTCGCGCATGCCGGGCCCGCCCTTCGGACCCTCGTACCGGATGACGATGACCTCGCCGGCATTGATCTCACCGGCCGCGAGTGCGTCCATCGCCGCCCGCTCACGGTCGAACACCCGGGCGGGTCCCTCGAACACGTCGGCGTCGAACCCGGCGGACTTCACCACGGCTCCCTCGGGCGCGAGTGAGCCGTGCAGGATCGTGATGCCGCCGGAGGCGTGGATCGGGTTGTCGAAGGTGCGGATGACCCGCCCGTCGACGGGGTCGGGGTTCAGCTCGCGCAGGTTCTCCGCGACGGTCTTTCCGGTGACGGTGAGCGCGTCCCCGTGGAGGAGCCCCTCGTCGAGCATGGCCTTCATGATCACCGGGATGCCGCCGTGTCGGTCGACGTCGTTCATGACGTACTCGCCGAACGGCTTCAGGTCGCCGACGTGCGGGGTGCGGCTGCCGATGCGGTTGAAGTCGTGCAGGCTCAGCTCGATCTGCGCCTCGCGGGCGATGGCGAGCAGGTGAAGCACGACGTTCGTCGAACCGCCCAACGCCATCGCGAGGGCGATCGCGTTCTCGAACGACTCCTTGGTCAGGATGTCTTTCGTCGTGATGCCCTGGCGAAGCAGGTTGACGACGGCCTCACCCGAGCGGTGCGCGTAGTAGTCGCGGCGACGGTCAGCCGAGGGCGGCGCCGCCGAGCCGGGAAGGCTGAGCCCGAGCGCCTCGGCGACGGATGCCATGGTGTTGGCGGTGTACATGCCGCCGCAGGCGCCCTCACCCGGTGCGAACGCGCACTCGATGCGCTTGAGGTCCTCCTCGGTCATCCGGCCCGCCCGGCAGGCGCCGACGCCCTCGAACGAGTCGATGATCGTGATGTCCTTCTCGGTGCCGTCTGAGAGCTTGACCCAGCCGGGGGCGATCGAGCCGGCGTAGAGGAACACGCTGGACAGCCCGAGGCGCGCACTGGCCATGAGCATGCCGGGGATCGACTTGTCGCAGCCGGCCAGCAGCACGGTGCCGTCGAGGCGCTCCGCCATGATCACCGTCTCCACCGAGTCGGCGATGACCTCGCGGCTCACCAGCGAGAAGTGCATGCCCTCGTGGCCCATCGAGATGCCGTCGGAGACGGAGATCGTGCCGAACTGCAGCGGATAGCCTCCGCCGGAGTGCACGCCCTCTTTCGCTCCCTGCGCGAGCCGGTCCAGGCTGAGGTTGCAGGGCGTGATCTCGTTCCAGCTGGAGGCGATTCCGATCTGCGGCTTCTCCCAGTCGGCGTCGCCCATGCCCACGGCGCGGAGCATGCCCCGCGATGTGGTGGCCTCAATGCCGTCGGTGACGACGCGGCTGCGGGGCTTGATGTCGATGGGCGCGCTGGGGGAAGGATCATGCGAGGACATGACGGAAGTCTATTCCCGCACGGCCGCCCGCTCCGTCGCGACG
>JAPSIX010000045.1 GCA_031178475.1 Microbacterium sp.
CCTGCCGAAGGGCAGAACGCAGAACCTGGGTCCCTCAGCCTGCCCAAGGGCAGAACCACCTCTCCAGACGGGTCCAACCTCACTAGAGTGCCCCGACCGCCTCTCAGAAGAGCAGTGAAGCCAGCCGCGTACGCGCCGCAGCGACCCGCGGATCGGCAGAACCGACCAGATCGAACAACTCGACGAGCCGCTCCCGCACGGGCACGCGCTGATCGGCGGGCAGCTCAGCAAACAGGTCGAGCAGCCGAGCGAACGCATCGTCAACGTGCCCGCCAGCCAGATCGAGATCGGCAACGGCGAACTGCGCATCAAGGTCGAGCGGCGCCGCCGCAGCAGCCTCACGGGCCTTCTGCAGATCGAGACCCTGCACCCGGTTCAGCAAGCGCACCTGCCCCAGCCCGGCCTTGGCGTCCTCATCGCGCGGGTTCTCGGCGAGAGCGCGCTCGTAGGCGGTGATGGCGCGCGCGTAGTCGCCCGCCTCGATCGCCTCGTACGCCTCGGCATGCAGCGGCGGCAGCGGCGCCTCCTCCTCGGGCGGCGCCTCTGCGGCATCCCCACCATCGACCGGGACGCTGCCGGTGATGCCGTTCTGCGCAGCCACTTCGAGCAGACGCGAGAACACCTCGCGCACCTGCTCCTCAGGCACGGCACCAGTGAACATCGGCACCGGCTGCCCGCCAAGAAGTGCCACCACCATCGGGATCGACTGCGCACGGAACGCCTGGGCGATCTGCGGGTTGGCGTCGACGTCGACCTTCGCGAGCACAACGCGTCCGCCCTGCTCGCGCGTCACCTTCTCGATGATCGGGCTGAGCTGCTTGCAGGGACCGCACCACTCCGCCCACAGGTCAATGACCACCGGCACCGTCCGTGACAGTTCGAGGACCTCGCCGAACGAGGCATCGGTCACATCCATCACAACGCCGCCCGAAGGACCGGCGGGCGCGGAGCCGCCGCCCTGCGACGACGCCTGAGGCTGCGCCGCAGACTGCGGACGGTTGCGCAGAGTGGAGAGGTCGACCGCACCACGAAGTGCGGCGGCAGAGATGTCGCTCACTTGATCACCTTCACGCTGAGGAGGTCCTGATGTACGGCGAGCAGACGGATCTGCTCAGTGGAGCCCTGGGCGGGCACGGCGAAGAAGAGTTGAAGACCGTAGGTGGTCACCACGCCTTTGGCCGACTCCGTCGCACCGGTGAGCGCCTTGGCGTCGGCATTGTCGCCGAATCGGATCACCGCATCGGGCGTGGTCGGCGCGACCGTCTCGGTATCGGTGACGTTGATGGCGACGACGGCGCCGCTGTCCAGGGTCGCCATGGCGATCGGTTCGGCATCCGTCGGAGCCAGGTCGAAGCTCGCCTTCGACGTCTCGGCCGCACCCTTGTCCGCGAGGGACTTGACCACTCCCTCGCGACTCTGCCGAATCGTCGTCGCGAGGTTCTGGGCGACCTCGTCGAAACGGCCCGCGAACTCGCTCTTGTCACCGGCATCCACGAAATCGGCGAAGCCCGCGGCGAGCTCGGCGGGAGTGACCGCGAGGAACGGCGATTCCTCGGGGATCCGCGTCGTCCCCAGCCACGCCGGAGCGACCTTGGGGAACTCACCGGAGGCGGGCATCTCGGCCAGATACGAGACCTTGTAGTCCGACCACGGGTCGGCCTGCGTCATGGTGAGCAGAACGGGAGGAACGGTTTCGTCGCCCTCGACGACCGTGAGCGCCAGCACGGTACGCGGCCACGTCTCGGTCGCCTCGGGGAGGACGACCTTGACCTTCTCGCGCGGCGAAGTCGTGGTGCTCTTGCGGTCGGCGATCTTCGCCCGCAGCGCGTAGTCGGTGCGCCGCGCCTCGAGCGCGGGACCGTCCAGGCGAGTGGCGGCCAGGTCGGCGTCGAGAGCGGCATCCGCCTGCTCCAGCGTCGAGGTGATCTCGGACACGATCCGCACCGCCTGCTTCTCGCCGACCGCGGGCGGCTTCTGGTTCTCGGGCGCGACGACCGTCGGCGTCGGAGTCGGCGACGGGGTGTCGGAGCCGAACTGCGGCCACAGGTCGGCCGAGCATCCGGTGGCGAGCAGGGCGGTGAGCGCCAGCGACGGAAGGCTGAACCCGATGCGCCGCCGGAGGCGAGTGCGATCCGCGCGCCCTGCACCGGCATCCGGACCCGGCTCAATCGCCTCGCGTGCGGGCGCGGGAGCCAGCGCGATCGGCTCGGTCGGCGGAAGCGGACCGGGGCCCTTGCGCCGAGGCCCTCTCCCCCGCCTCTGATGGCGGATGGCCAGGATGTACAGCACGAGACCGACGGCGAGCAGGATGCCACCGGCAAGCATGAACGGACCGGCCAGCGGGGTGCTCCGATCGAGCGGCCACGAGACGAGAAGGTCGGTCGGGGCGTCCTCGACGCCATCGCGCGCGATGAGGACGCTGTTGCCCTCAGTGAGCTGCATCTTGGCGACCAGCAGGTCTTCTTCGGCGAAGGAGTCCAGCCACAGGTCTGAACCGTGCGGGTCGCGACCGGAGGTCTCGGCGCCGTCCTCGCGCGGGGTCTGCGCGTCGACATGCTCGGTGCGCGGATTGCCGTTCTTCGTGAGCGAGACGCTGTTGTACGCGGTGTCGGCGAGCCACGCGGTCATGTCGGAGGTGCGGCCGTAGGCGACGAAGATCTCGCCTTCGCCGCGCACCATGAGAGTCTGCAGCCCAGGGTGAGCCCTCAGCACCTCGGCGTCGACGAGGACGTACGGCTCCGGCTCGTCGACGCTCAGCTCCATCTGCTGGTCGGAGGGTCCGATGAACAGAGTCCGCTGAGCGATCCCGGCTCCGATCAGAACCGTGGCCAGCACGAAGGCCACGACGGCCCATACGAAACGCACGAAATGACTCCTTACGTGACCCCGGGCATCCGCCGGTGGTCTCCGCTCGACTTTTCAGACTAGCGAAAGCACCTGTGCGTTGACCACGAGCACACCGCGCCCGGCACGTCGTCCGGCAACGCACCGGCGAACAACTAGGCTGGCGTCCGAACGATCAGGAGAGCCGATGAAGATTCACAGCCCGTTCCGCACAGCGCTCGTGGCGACTCTTGGCGTGGGTCTGGGGATCCTCCTCATCGGCAGTCTGCAGACACTCTCCACGGTGCTGCTCTACGTCGGGACCGCCCTGTTCCTGAGTCTGGGACTCGATCCCCTCGTATCGCTGCTCGAACGTCGTGGCCTGCCCCGATGGGTCGCCGTGCTCATCACGATCATCGGCGTGCTGGCGCTCTTCGCGGGGATCGTGCTGATGATCGTGCCGATCCTGATTGACCAGATCGGGCAGCTGGTCGTTCAGATCACGGCGTTCCTGCAGGGATCGAGCACCGACGACGTCAAGGAATGGCTGCTGTCGCTGTTCCCCGGACTTCAGGAGAGCTTCGTCGACGACACGTTCGCGAACGCGAACGGCTGGCTGCTGGACAACTGGACCCAGATCACCCAGAGCGTGGTCGTCGTCGGGACGACGATCGTCACGGGCGTGTTCGGCGCGTTCATCGTGCTGATCCTGACGATCTACCTGACCGCTTCCACCCCTTCGCTCAAGCGGGCCGTCTACCAGCTGGTGCCGGCGTCCAAGCGGGAGCGCTTCATCGACCTCGCCGAGCAGATCACCGACTCGGTGGGCTACTACGTGATGGGTCAGCTTTCCCTGGGCGTGATCAACGGCATCCTCAGCGCGATCTTCCTGACGATCATCGACGCGCCTTTCCCCGCCGTCCTTGCGGTCGTCGCGTTCTTCTTCTCTCTCATCCCCCTCGTCGGCACCCTGACCGGCTCGACGCTCATCGTGCTCACCTGCCTCATTCCCGGGCTCGGCTCGCCGGCAACCGCGATCGCCGCGGCCGTCTACTACCTGGTGTACATGCAGGTGGAGGCGTACTTCATCAACCCGCGCATCATGAGCCGGGCGGTCTCGGTGCCCGGTGGCGTCGTCGTGGTGGCGGCGCTGGCCGGCGGCTCGCTGCTCGGACTTCTCGGGGCGCTCATCGCCATCCCGGTCGCCGCGAGCGTGCTGATCATCTACCGGCAGGTGCTGATGCCGCGCATGAACGAACGCTGAGACGGCGGGCGCTCAGTCGTCCCAGGTGCTCGCCAGCGGCAGGGCGTCGGGGTTCACGGCCGCGACGATCTCGGTGAGCACACGCCGGGTATGGCTCTCCCCCACCCACAGGTGCCTCGCGCCGTCGACGGGGATCAGGCGAGCGTGCGGGACGCATGCGAATCGCTCGCGCGCCTGCGCCGGGCGCAGATAATCGTCGAGCTCGGGAATCAGCACGACCATCTCGCGCGGGTCCTCCGCCCATGACGCGACCTCGGCGGGGGTGGCTCGGTGCAGTGGAGGCGACAGCAGGATGACGCCTTCCACGTCGTGGTCGCGGCCGTACTTGAGGGCGAGCTCCGTGCCGAACGACCAGCCCAGAAGCCACGGCCGGGGCAGGCCGCGGGCACGCACGAAATCCATTGCCGCCGCGACATCGAACTGCTCCCCCTCGCCTCCGTCGAACGCGCCCTCGCTGCTGCCGCGCGGAGACGCGGTGCCGCGAGTGTTGAAGCGCAGCACGGCCAGTCCCGCCTGCGCGGGCAGGCGTGCCGCGACTTTGCGGATGACGTGCGAATCCATCGAACCACCGGCGGTGGGCAGCGGGTGCAGCGTGACCAGAGTGGCGACCGGGTGCCGTCCTTCAGGCGCGGCGAACTCTCCGACGAGCGTCAGCTGATCCGCGGTGTGCAGTTCGATGTCCTCGCGGACGGCCGGCAATTCGACAGGCCCGCGGATCTCGAACGTCATCCGATCCTCCAGCAGTGCGAATGCCAGTGCCGCCGGGCGGCGAGGTCGGCTGCCTCCCCCAGCACGCCATCCGCGCGCCAGACGACGAGGTGGGCCGTTCCCACGGTGATCGTTCCACCGCAACCGGGGCAGATGTAGTCCTTCGTCGAACGCGCCCCCGTGACCGGCTGCACAGTCCACTCCCGGCCGCGACGGGTCTCTGAGCGCTTCCACCCGGCCAACAGGTGTTCGAAGGAGTCGTCGCTGCGGGCAGGCTCAGGTCGTCGTCGGCGGGAACGCGGCATGGCGGCGAGTTACCACCAGTGATTGCGCGTCCAGAAGGCGTATGCGCCCTCCCAGCTGCCGTATCGTCCCAGCGCGTAGCCGTTGCCCCAGCGCAGGTTGTCCACCGGGTTGTAGCCGTTCCCCGGCACCTTGCTGCACGGCAGCGCCTGCACCAGCCCGCACGCGCCCGAGGACGGGTTTGTGGCGTTCGGGTTCCAGCCGCTCTCCTTGGAGACGATGTAGTCGACGAACGCCCAGTCGCTCTGTGCGATACCGGCCGCGGCCATCCAGTCTTCCTTGGAGCCGCCACCGGTGTACTTCGGGCGCGACGGGGCGCTCGGCCGCTTGGCGCCGTCCGACGCGGTGGACTTCTTCGTGGCTGCCGGTTCGGGTGGCGGCTTCGGCTTGGGCTTCGGCTTGACGTACACCTCGAAGCCCGCACGGGCGATCGGCTCGATCGAGCCACCCTCCACCGTGACCGTGAGGTTCTGCGTGTCCTCCGCGGCGAGCGAGAACATCGAAACGGGTTCGTCCACCGGTGGGGGCTCGGCGATGGCCACCCCCGTGGGTGCGATCAGGGCTGCCGAGAAACCGATGACCGCCAAGCCTGCAACGACCGAGCTGACGCGACGGCGCGCCGGCTTCGCCTTGGCCGGCGCCTTCGGCGCCGCGGCGCGGACGACAGAGATCGATTCGTTATCGGGAGTCACGATGGCCACCAGTCTACGCAGAGACGGCTGAATCCTCCATGAGAACCCCGCGACTGTCTACAACAGCGCGTCATCTGACCGCGAGCATGACCTCGACGGTGGCATCCAGCAAGGCGTCGACCTGCTCCTCCCGGTAGCCACCGCGCTGCATGCGGAAGGCCGTGGAGCGCACTTGATCGACAGACAGCGGGGTCCCGTCGCGCAGGTAGGCGGCGATGCGGTCGCCGACGTGGTCGACCTCGTCGATGCGGTAGCCGAAGGTGAGGATGCCGGTGCGCGCGAACCGCTGACGTTCCGGCCGCGCGAGGTGGTCGAGGATCACCTGCGCCTCTTCGCGCGCCTGAGCGACCCATTTGTCCACCCCCACCGAGCGCACCGCTCGCTCCCGAGCGCGGGCGGCAAAGGCGTCCTCCACGCGCGTGAGCGCGGCATCGACCTCGGCGATCGCGTATCCGTCACGGACCAACGGAAACGACGCGACGCGTACATCCTCTGCCGTGAAATCGTCGCGGTCGTCCTCGAACGCCGCACGGGCGGACTCCAGGAACGCGTCGACGGCGGCGCGATGGTAGCCCTTCTCGCGTCCGGTGACGAGGGGGAAGGCCGGCGGGCGCTCCTGCTCCGCGGCGAGGGCGTCGAGGTCTGCGTCTGGCATCACGCCACCATCCAGGGTGCGAGCAGAAATGACAGCGCCAGAGCCGGCACCGTCGACGGGAGGATGGAGTCGAGGCGATCCAGCAGTCCGCCGTGGCCGGGCAGCCAGGAGCTCATGTCCTTGATGCCCAGATCGCGTTTCAGCATCGACTCACCGAGGTCGCCGAGCGTCGCGGATGCCAGTACTCCGGCTCCCAGGATCAGACCGCACCACCACGGCAGCTGGAGCAGGAACACCGCCAGCAATGCTCCGGCGGCCAGCGACCCCGCCACGGCGCCGACGAAGCCCTCCCACGTCTTCTTCGGGCTAATGCGCGGCGCCATGGGATGCTTGCCGAAGGCCAGTCCGGCTGCGTACGCGCAGGTGTCGGCCATGACAGCGATGGCGATGAACGACAGCACCCACCACTGCCCGTTCTCTCTGCTGAGCAGCATGAGCGCGAGCGAAGTCAGGAAGGGCACATACACCTGCACGAAAGCGCCCACGACGACGTCGGCGAGCACGTCGCCGTACGTGCGCCCGTCGGCCGCGATCATCTGGGCGACCATGCGCCATACTGCGACGAACGACACGGCGACGAGAAGCACAACCCACGAGAGCCACATCTGGGCGAAGTACCCCGCGAGCACCACAACCGCGCCGGTGACGAGCTGCGGTGCGATATCGATGCGGCGCCCGCCCGTGCGCAGGGCTCTGCCGAGCTCGTATATGCCGAGCAGTGCGGCGGCCAGGGCGATGGGCACGAAGAGCCACTTGAAGAAGATCAGCGAGCTCACCAGGACGGCGCCGAACACGATCCCGATGAGGATCGCGACGATGAGGTCACGGCCGGTGCGCTGCTTGATCCGCTGGTTGGCCTGCTCGAAGTGGTCCTTCGCGTGCGACACGCGATACTCGATGCCGCCGCGCGCCTGTGCGACCTGGCTGCCGATCTCGTCTCGCGCTGCCCGCCACTGCTCGCGGAGGGCGTGGTGGTCGGCGGTGTTCAGCGCATCGCCCGCCGGGGGTTCGGCAGGCAAGGGCGGACGCGGCGGCACCGCGGTTGCATCGAAACCGGGAAACGCCGCGTCGCTGAGCGGGATGCCGGATGCCGGCGCCCCCGCGCTGTCCGGGCGGGACTCGTCGTCACCGGTGTCGCGAGGCATCATTCAGACCTCGAGGAGCTCAGCCTCTTTGCGCTTGAGGGCATCGTCGATGAGGTCCACGTGCTGACGGGTCAGAGCGTCGAGCTCCTTCTCACCGCGTGCGATCTCGTCCTCGCCGACCTCGGCCTTCAGCGCATCGAGCTCATCCTTGGCCTTGCGGCGGATGCCGCGCACGTGCACCTTCGCGTCCTCACCCTTCGACCGCACCAGCTTGACGTACTCCTTGCGGCGCTCCTGGGTCAGTTCGGGCATGGTGACGCGGACGAGATTGCCGTCGTTGGTGGGGTTGGCACCGAGGTTCGGCATGTCGCGAATGGCCTGCTCGATGGCGCGCAGTGCCGACTTGTCGTACGGGGTGACCACGAGGGTGCGAGCCTCGGGGTTCGCCAGGGAGGCGAGCTGTGCGAGCGGTGTCGGCGTGCCGTAGTAGTCGACGAGGAGCTTCTGGAACAGCTGCGGGTTGGCGCGCCCGGTGCGGACCGTGGCGAAGTCCTCCTTGGCGGCTTCGACCGCACGCGACATCCGAGCGGTGGTTTCAGCGAGGACATCCGCGATCACGGGGTCTCCTTACGTCGTGGGTTTCCACAATTCTATCCGGGGACGGGCGCCGCCCCGGTGCACACGAGGCGGATCAGGCGGTGACGAGCGTGCCGATCTGCTCGCCGAGCAGCGCGCGGGTGACATTGCCGGCGGGCTCCATGCCGAACACCCGCATGTCCATGTTGTTGTCCATGCACAGGCTGAACGCCGTCGAATCGACGACTCGCAGGCCCTGCTGCAGCGCCTCACGGTAGGTGACGCGCTCGATGCGCTCGGCCGTGGCGTCCTTGTGCGGGTCGGCGGTGTAGATCGCGTCGACGCCGTTCTTCGCGACGAGCACCTCCTGGGCACCGATCTCGAGCGCGCGCTGTGCGGCCACGGTGTCGGTGGAGAAGTACGGCAGGCCCGCGCCCGCACCGAAGATGACGACGCGACCCTTCTCCATGTGCCGCTCAGCGCGGAGCGGGATGTACGGTTCGGCGACCTGGGTCATCGAGATGGCGGACTGGACGCGGGTGGCGGCACCGGCCTGCTCGAGGAAGTCCTGCAGGGCGAGCGCGTTCATCACCGTGCCGAGCATGCCCATGTAGTCGGCTCGTCCGCGATCCATGCCGCGCTGGCTGAGCTCAGCGCCGCGGAAGAAGTTGCCGCCTCCGACGACGATCGCGATCTCGACACGGTCGACTGCGGCAGCGATGTCACGCGCGATCTGGCCGACCACGTCGGGGTTGACACCGAGCTGTCCTGCGCCGAATGCCTCTCCGGAGAGCTTGAGCAGAACACGGCGCCGAGCGGTGCGTGCGGTCATGGGTGGTTTCCTCTCGTCCCGATTCAAGATAGTGCCTTGTGGGCATGAAGAAGGGGGTCCGGATCTGACGATC
Source organism: Microbacterium sp. (assembly GCA_031178475.1). Taxonomy (GTDB): domain Bacteria; phylum Actinomycetota; class Actinomycetes; order Actinomycetales; family Microbacteriaceae; genus Microbacterium. Next base: position 9,012 of record JAPSIX010000045.1, read on the forward strand.
CGAACCCCCTCTCTGTCGTTACGCGCCGACCTTGAAGCGCGCGAAGTCGGTGACGGAGATACCGGCATCCTTCGCGACCTGGCCCACGGACAGCTTGTTGTCCTTGGCGTAATCCTGCTCGAGCAGGGCGACCTGCTTGATGAATGCGGAGACCCGGCCCTCGACGATCTTCGGCAGCGCCGCCTCGGGCTTGCCCTCGTTGCGGGAGATCTCGGTGACGATCTCGCGCTCCTTCTCGACCTCCGCCGCGGGGACGTCCTCGCGGGAGAGGTAGGACGGGTTCGCGAACGAGATGTGCTGGGCGATGCTGCGCGCGGTCTCGGCGTCGGTACCCGTGTAGGCGACGACGACGCCGATCTGCGGCGGCAGGTCCTTGCTGGTGCGGTGCAGGTAGACCGACAGGCCGTCGCCCTTGATGGTGCGGACGCGACGCAGTTCGACCTTCTCGCCGATGATCGCGGCCTCATCCGAGATGAGCTGCTCGACGGTCTGCTCGCCGGCCGGTGCAGCCAGGGCTGTCTCGACCGAATCGGCGCCGACAGTCGCGACGGCGTCGGCGACCTTCTCGGCGAGGGCGATGAAGCGCTCGTTCTTGGCGACGAAGTCGGTCTCGCAGGCGAGCTCGATCAGCGTCACAGCGCCGTCCTGCTCGCGAGCGACGACCAGGCCCTCGCTGGTGGAGCGGTCGGCACGCTTCGCGTTGCCCTTCGCACCCTTCAGGCGGAGGATCTCGGTGGCCTTGGCGACGTCTCCGTCGGCCTCCTCGAGCGCCTTCTTCGTGTCGACCATTCCGGTGCCGAGCTGCTCACGCAGCGCCTTGATGTCGGCGATGGTGAAGTTGGCCATGTGTGGTGGCTCCTTGCTTCGTGTCTGTGCGTGTGGGCGTGTGGCTTACTTGGCGTCCGCCTCGGCGGGAGCCTCCTCAGCGGGAGCCTCCTCGGCCGGAGCCTCCTCGGCGGGAGCCTCCTCGGCCGCGGGCTCCTCAGCCGGGGTGTCCTCAGCCGGGGTCTCCTCGGCGGCCGGAGCATCGGTCGCAGGGGTCTCGGCTGCGGCAGCGTCAGCGCCGCCCTCGAGGAGCTCGCGCTCCCACTCGGCGAGCGGCTCGGCGTCGCCGGCGTCGGGGTTGTGCTTCTGCTGCAGGCCCTCTGCCGCGGCGTCGGCGATGATGCGCGTCAGCAGCGACACCGAGCGGATGGCGTCGTCGTTGCCGGGGATCGGGTACTGGAAGTCGTCCGGGTCGGCGTTGGTGTCGAGGATGCCGATCACCGGGATGCCGAGCTTCTTGGCCTCATCGATGGCGAGGTGCTCGCGCTTGGCGTCGACGACCCACAGTGCCGACGGCGTCTTGGCGAGGTTGCGGATACCGCCCAGCGACTTGTGCAGCTTGTCGAGCTCGCGCTTCTTGAGCAGCAGCTCCTTCTTCGTGAAGCCCGATGCGGCCGGGTCGTCGTAGTCGAGTTCCTCGAGCTCCTTCATACGGGCGAGGCGCTTCGAGACGGTGGCGAAGTTGGTGAGCAGACCGCCGAGCCAGCGCTGGTTCACGTAGGGCTGGCCGACGCGCGCTGCCTGCTCGGCGAGGATCTCCTGCGCCTGCTTCTTGGTCCCGACGAAGAGGATGGTGCCGCCGCGGGCGACCGTCTCCTTCACGAAGTCGTAGGCGCGGTCGATGTACGCCAGCGACTGCTGAAGGTCGATGATGTGGATGCCGCTGCGCTCGGTGAGGATGAAGCGCTTCACCTTCGGATTCCACCGGCGAGTCTGGTGTCCGAAGTGCACGCCGCTGTCGAGCAGCTGGCGGATGGTGACCACAGCCATGGTCGTCTCCTTGTTCTGGCGCTCACGCGCCGTTGAGGTTGTCATCGTCGTCCGGTCGGACGGGCGATCCTGGTGCCCGGCGCACACCCGCCCTCTATCAAGGGACCTGTGGGAGTGGATGCCACGACGAAGTCGCTGTGGGCACGCGTAGTCACCTCAGGGTCGAGGTGCTGTTCCAGCATACAGGATGGCGGTAACTTCACTGGCGGCCTTCGCCCTGCACATTCGGCGATCTCGAGCCGTTCTCCACCTCGGTCGGGCGACGGCTCCCGGGACCGGGTCGGACGTGTCAGAGTCGCCGGATGAGTACGACGAGCGCCCCGGTATCCCGCCAGCACCGCCGCCGCTTCCGGCGCTGGGCGGTGGCAGCCCTGCTCGCACTGGCGTCGACCATGGTCCTCGACGCGCCGGCGGCCGCTGTTCCGGCATCACCACCGAGGTCGGCGGAGTCGGCTCCCGATCTCCCATGGGCGTGGCCAGTGGACGGGGCGCGGAAGGTGATCGCTCCATTCCGTGCGCCGGCACACGATTACGGACCTGGTCATCGTGGCATGGACATCGCGGTCGCGTCGGGGGCGACTGTGCGCGCCCCCGCGTCCGGCACGGTGGCCTTCCGCGGGGTGGTCGTCGATCGGCCGCTGATCACCATCGACCACGGTGCCGGGTACGTCACGACGCTCGAGCCGGTGTCCTCCGTCCTCTCCCCTGGCCATCCGGTTTCGGCGGGCGATGTGCTCGGCAACGTCGAATCCGGTGGGCATGCCGTGGCGGGAACGATGCACGTGGGCGTGCGCATCGACGGCGATTACGTCAATCCGCGCGGCCTGTTCGGCGACATTCCCCGGGCGGTGTTGTTGCCCTGCTGCGGCGGGTGAAGACGGTCGCTCGCGTCACGCCCGCGGGTGCGCCAACCGATAGGTGGATGTCAGCCGCTCGGCGGATACGTGCGTGTAGATCTGTGTCGTGCCGAGGCTCGCATGGCCGAGGATCTCTTGTACGGCGCGGAGGTCGGCGCCGCCGTCCAACAGGTGCGTGGCTGCGGAGTGCCGGAGGGCGTGCGGTCCGACCGTCTCGGCGCCGACGACGGGTCCGAGCAGCCGGGCCACCAGCCCGTAGACGGTGCGGGGGCCGAGGCGCGCACCTCGGGCGCCCAGCAGCAGGGCCGGGGTGCTCGTTTCAGCCCGCGCCTGCAGTGCGGGTCGCGCCCGGGTGAGGTAGGCGCCGACCGCGTCTGCTGCAGGGGTGCCGAAGGGTACGACACGCTCCTTCGCCCCTTTGCCCAGCACCCTGGCGGTGCGGCGGTGCAGGTCGACATCGTCGACGTCCATGCCGCATAGTTCAGACACGCGCATCCCGCCGCCGTACAGCAGTTCAAGCGCGGCGTGGTCGCGCAACGCGATCGGGTCGCCGGATGCCGCGAGGTCGCGCTGCTGTTCGAGCAGGCTGCGCATCCCCTCCTGGGAGGCGATCACGGGCAGGGTCTTCGCCTTCTTCGGCGTCACCAGCCGCAGGCTCGGATCCACCGCGATCAGCTCCGTCTCACGTGCCCAGCCGAAGAACGAGCGTGCGGCCGCAGCCCGCCGCGCCAGCGTCGAGCGTGCGTCCCCTCGCTGCGTGGCCCGCCAGAGCCACTCGCGAAGCGCCTCCAGGTCGATCTCGGCGACGTCGATCTGGCCGACGATATGACCGAGGTCGGTGAGGTCGGTCCGGTAGGCGCGCACGGTGGATGCCGACAACCGGCGCACCTGCTCGAGGTGTGCCAGAAACGCCGTGACCGCGTCCGCGTACTGCATGCTTCCAGCATGGCCGCGCCCGAGCCGACCTGTCCGTCAGCCGCGCCGCGACTCCGCATGCCGGAGGCGGGCGGCGGTGCCGACTGCGACGCCGGTCGGGGGCGCACCGACCGGCGTCGCGTACTGACCTGACCGCGGTCTCACGGCAGGCGTCGCCAGCCGGTCTCCTGCTCCTCGACCGTTCCGGAGAGCGCAAGCAGC
>JAPSIX010000213.1 GCA_031178475.1 Microbacterium sp.
GTGCAGCGCCTGGGTCGCCCGCACGTGACGGTGAAGTGGGCGCAGAGCCTCGACGGCCGCGCCGCGGCATCCGACGGCAGCAGCCAGTGGATCACCGGACCGGACGCGCGCGCCGATGTGCATCGCCGCCGCGCCGAATCCGACGCGATCGTCGTGGGCACCGGCACGGTGCTCGCGGACGACCCCGCTCTCACCGCGAGAGACGGCGAGCGGCTGCTCCCCCACCAGCCGCAGCCCGTCGTGATCGGGTCACGCCCCACCGCGCCGGATGCCGCGCTGCGACGGCATCCGCACCCGCCGCTGTTCTACTCGCACCACGATCTCACCGCGGTGCTCGAAGATCTGCGCGACCGGGGCGTGCAGCGCGTTTTCGTCGAGGGCGGACCGACCCTCGCCAGCGCGTTCGTGGCGGCCGGCTTCGCCGACGCGGTGCTGGCGTACATCGCCCCCGTCCTGCTCGGCGGCGACCGCCTCGCGCTCACCGACATCGGCGTCGCCACGATCGGCCACGCCGTCCGCCTCGTCGTCGACGAGTGGATCCCGCTCGGACCGGATCTGCTCGCCGTCGCGCGTCCCATCCACCCCGCCTCGGGAGAAGGAGCCTGATGTTCACCGGAATCATCGAGGAGATCGGCGAGATCGCCGCGATCAGCACCTCCGGCGAGGGGTGGCGGCTCACCGTTCGCGCGCCGGTGGCCGCGTCGGATGCCGTACACGGCGAGTCGATCGCGGTCTCGGGCGTGTGCCTCACCGTGGTCGGGTCGACCGCCGACACGTTCGACGCCGACGTCATGAAGCAGACGCTCGACGTCTCCGCCCTCGGGACGGTGCACGTCGGATCGCGCGTGAACATCGAGAAGGCCATGCCGGTGGGCGCCCGCCTGGGCGGTCACATCGTGCAGGGCCATGTCGACGGCGTCGGCGAGGTGCTCGAGGTGCGACCAGGCGACCAGTGGCGCGTGCTGCGGATCAGCCTCCCCGCCGACCTCGCGCCGCTCGTCGTGGACAAGGGGTCGATCAGCGTCTCGGGCACGTCGCTCACGGTGAGCGCGGTGAGCCCCCCTTCGACAGGCTCAGGACAGGCCCCAGGGGCCCAGGAGACAGACGACACCGAAGGGCACTGGTTCGAGGTGTCGCTCATCCCCGAGACGCTCACCGCCACGACCCTCGGCGCTCTCGCGCCGGGTGATGCCGTCAACCTCGAGACCGACATCCTCGCCAGACACGTGGAGCGGCTGCTGTCGTTCCGCACCGCTCCGGAAGGAGGCTCGCGATGAGCCTTGCCACCATCCCCGATGCCCTCGACGCGCTGCGCGCCGGGCGGCCGATCATCGTCGCCGACGACGAGAACCGCGAGAACGAGGGCGACGTCATCCTGTCCGCCGAGCTGGCGACCCCCGCCGCCGTCGCCTGGATGGTGCGCTGGTCCTCCGGCTTCGTCTGCGCCCCCATGCCGGCCGACCTCGCCGACCACCTCAACCTGCCCCCGATGGTCGAGACGAACGAGGACGCCCGCTCCACCGCTTACACCGTGAGCGTGGACGCCGCCGAGGGCGTCACCACCGGCATCAGCGCCGCCGATCGCGCGCACACCCTCAACGTGCTCGCCAACCCGTCGTCGACGTCGTCGAGCATCATCCGCCCCGGCCACATCCTGCCGCTGCGCGCCGTCGAAGGGGGCGTGCGCGAGCGCAGCGGACACACCGAGGCGGCGGTGGAGCTCATGCGCCTCGCCGGCCTGCAGCCGGTCGGGGCGATCGCCGAGGTCGTCGCTGAGGACGGCAGCATGATGCGCCTTCCCGGTCTCATGGAACTCGGCGAGCGCGACGGCGTGCCGGTGATCACTATCGAGCAGCTGATCGCGTACCTGAACGTGCACGAACCGCTGGACGAGACCGCACCGGGGTCTCACCCCCGGCGACGGGTGAGCCTGCGCGCCGACGCGAACGTGCCCACCGACCACGGCGTGTTCCGCTTCCTGGCATACAAGGACCGGGTGACCGGCACCGACCACATCGCGATCGTCGCGGGCGAACCAGGAGAGACCGCGCTGGTGCGCGTACACTCCGAGTGCCTCACCGGCGAGGCGTTCGGCTCGTTGAAGTGCGAGTGTGGGCCGCAGTTGCGCGCGGCACTCGACGCGATCGAGCAGGACGGCGGCGTCGTGATCTACATGCGCGGCCACGAGGGCCGCGGGATCGGGCTCATCAACAAGCTCCGCGCGTACAGCCTGCAGGAGGGCGGCCTCGACACCGTCGACGCCAACCTCGCTCTCGGGCTGCCCGCCGACGCCCGCGAATACGCGGCCGCGGCCGGCATCCTCGCCGACCTCGGCGTGGCGAAGGTGCGCCTGCTGACGAACAACACCGACAAGGTCGACAAGCTGCGCGAGCTCGGCCTCGACGTCATCGAGCAGGTGCCGCTGATCGTCGGCGTCGGACCCAACAACCACCAGTACCTCGAGACGAAGCGCGACCGCATGGGCCACATCATCGGCGAGACCGAGCTGGCCGAGGCGCTCGCGCAGGGAAAGGAACGCGCATGAGCGGAGCAGGAGCACCGAAGCAGGGCGGCATCGAAGCGAAGGACCTGCGGGTCGTCGTGATCGCCGGAACCTGGCACGAAACCATCAGCGGCGGTCTCATCGCCGGGGCGAAGCGGGTTCTCGACGAGTCCGGTGCGTCGTACTCCGTCGTGCGGGTGCCCGGCTCGTTCGAGCTGGCCGTCGCCGCGCAGGCGGCGTTCGCCGGAGGCGCCGATGCCGTGGTCGCCCTCGGTGTGATCATCCGCGGCGGCACGCCCCACTTCGAGTACGTGTCGGCGGCGACGACCGACGGCTTGACCCGGGTGGCGCTGGACGCCGGCAAGCCGGTCGGCTTCGGCGTGCTCACTCTCGACGACGACCAGCAGGGTCTGGACCGCGCAGGGCTCGACGGTTCCAAGGAGGACAAGGGTGCCGAGGCCGCGGATGCCGCACTGCGCACCGCCCTGGTGCTTCGCGAGCTGCGCGGCTGACCGCCCGCCGGCGGGATAGTCTGCTGGCATGGAGACCCTGCGCCACATCGTCCTGTTCGTACACCTCATCGGCTTCGCCACGCTGTTCGGATCTTGGGCGGTCGAAGCGTTCGGGGGACGCAAGCACATCACCCGCATCATGAGCGTGGGCCTGACGATCGCCGCGGTCGCCGGGCTCATCCTGGCCGCGCCGTGGGGCCTGCCTGAAGACGCGACGATGAACTACGCGAAGATCGGCACGAA
>JAPSIX010000214.1 GCA_031178475.1 Microbacterium sp.
AAGGAAGACGATTGAGCTCGCGCGGTTCCGCGCACCCGGCCCTCATCGCGCTCGGCGCGGTGGGGGCCGCGGGTGCCGCGGCGGCTGCGTGGGGCATCGGCATCGAGCGCTATCTGTTCACCGTTCGCGAGGTCACGGCTGCGGCGCTCGCGCCCGGAAGCGCGCCGATCCGGGTGCTGCACCTGTCTGACGCGCACATGGCCCCCTGGCAGCGGCGCAAGCAGAACTGGCTCGCGTCGTTGGCGGAACTCGAACCGGACCTGATCGTGAACACCGGTGACAACCTCGGGCACCAGGACGGGCTCGACGGCATCCGCCGTGCGTTCGCGCCGCTCACCGGCATCCCTGGTGTGTTCGTGCACGGATCCAACGATGTGCAGGCGCCATCGCCGCGCAACCCGCTGCGCTACTTCTCGGGCCCGTCGAAGAAGGCGGGCGCACCGGTGAAGCTCGACACCGACGCCATGGATTCGTTCTTCACCGACGAGCTGGGCTGGCGGCCGTTGAACAACGCCGCCGCTCGGCTTGACGTCGCCGACCAGACCGTCGACTTCTTCGGCGTCGATGACGCCCATCGTGACTGGGATCGCCTCGAGGATCTTCCCGAAGCGATCGCGGCACTCGGCGACGCAAGCCAGCGCACGGCGCTGCTGGGCGTGACCCACGCGCCGTACCAGCGTGTACTGAACGAGTTCGTCGACCTCGGCGCCGACGCGATCTTCGGCGGACACACCCACGGCGGTCAGGTCTGCCTGCCCGGCTTCGGCACCCTCGTCGCCAACTGCGACATCCCACTCAAACAGGCCAAGGGACTGAGCACGTGGGGGCACGATGGACGGTCGGTGCCGTTGAACGTCAGCGCCGGTTGCGGCCACTCGATCTACGCGCCCGTCCGGTTCGCCTGCCGCCCCGAAGCGACGCTGTTGACGCTCACCGCCCGTCCTGCGTGACCGGCCGCCGGGTGCGCCGCCGATTCGGCGCTCACGTGCCCAGCATGTAGACTTGAACGGTTGCAAAACGGGGTGTGGCGCAGCTTGGTAGCGCGCTTCGTTCGGGACGAAGAGGCCGCAGGTTCAAATCCTGTCACCCCGACACATATGACTGAGGGCCGATCCAAAGGGATCGGCCCTCAGTCGTATGGTCGGGCTGTCAGAGGCGCCCCGCGGCCCAGAGGCTCCGCGCCGCCGCCTTCCCTCAAACGCATGCCGCTCTCGTCGCCCAGCGGCGCGTGGACCGGCCCTTGGGGACGCACCCCGCCGCAACCCGATGCTCCAAGCAGGCCGCGCAGGCCGCCTCTCGCGATGCCGCGCACCGGCGAGCGCCACGCTCACCGGCCTTCCCAGCAGCCTCCACTACCCTGGAATCACCATGACTTCTCCTCGTCTCGTCGCCTTCGATCTTGATGACACGCTCGCCCCGTCGAAGGGCCGCATCGACCCGCGCATCGCCGCCCTGCTGCGGGCGCTTCTGCGGCGAGTCGAGGTCGCAATCATCTCCGGCGGCAACGAGACGCAGTTCCGCAACCAGGTCGTCGCGCAGCTCGCCGACGCCGCGGCATCCGAGCACGCCCGCCTGCACCTGCTGCCGACCTGCGGTACGCGCTACCTCCGACACGACGGTGAAGACTTCACGGTCGTGTACGCGCACGACCTCACCGAGAACGAGAAGACGGCGGCCCTCACGGCGCTCCGCGAGGAGGCCGTCCGACTCGGGCTGTGGGAGACCGAGCCGTGGGGAGAGATCCTCGAGGACAGGGGATCACAGATCACCTTCTCCGCGCTCGGTCAGAAGGCGCCTCGTGAGGCGAAGCACGCCTGGGACCCCGACGGCGCGAAGCGCGCCGCGCTGCGGGATGCCGTCGCCGCTCGCCTGCCCGGCCTGGAGGTGCGCTCCGGCGGATCGACGTCGATCGACATCACCCGTGCCGGCATCGACAAGGCGTACGGCATGCAGCAGCTCGCCGCGCACACCGGCATCCCGCTGCAGGAGATGCTCTTCTTCGGCGACCGCCTCGACGAGGGCGGCAACGACTACCCCGTTCTCGCGATCGGCGTGCCGTGCGTGGCGGTTGACGGCTGGGAGGACACCGCCGACAAGCTCGATGCCCTCCTCGAGACGCTGCCGGAGCCCGCGACGCGCTGAGGCCGCCCGAGAACTCCTGCCCTCAGAACGCGGCGGCGCTCTCGGCGGCAGCTCCCGACACCGGCACCAGACGCGTCAGCTGAGTGACGTGCTTGGGCTCCAGTTCCGCCAGCGACGACACGCCCAGCAGGCGCATGGTCCGTTCGATCTCGCTGCGCAGGATCTCGATCGTCCGGTCGACGCCCTGACGCCCGCCCGCCATCAGCCCGTACAGGTACGCCCGGCCGATCAGCGTGAAGTCGGCGCCGAGCGCGACGGATGCCACGATGTCGGCTCCGTTCATGATGCCGGTGTCGATCATCACCGTGAAGTCGTCGCCCACGGCCTTGCGCACCTGCGGCAGCAGGTGGAACGGGATGGGAGCCCGGTCGAGCTGGCGGCCGCCGTGGTTGGACAGCACGATGCCGTCGACGCCGGCATCCTTCAGCCGCACCGAGTCCTCGACGTTCTGCACCCCCTTGACGACGATCCTGCCCGGCCACATGTCGCGGATGACGTCGAGGTCGGCGAAGCTGATCGTGGGATCCATCGCGGCATCCAGCAGCTCCCCCACCGTGCCGCCGGTCGAGCTCAGCGAGGCGAACTCGAGCTTCGGGGTGGTCAGGAAGTCGAACCACCACCACGGACGCGGGATGGCGTTGATGATCGTGCCGAGGGTGAGCTGCGGCGGGATCGAGAAGCCGTTGCGCTTGTCACGCAGCCTCGCGCCGGCGACCGGGGTGTCGACGGTGAACATCAGGGTGTCGAAGCCGGCCGTCGCGGCGCGGCGGGTCAGCTCGTACGAGATCTCGCGGTCGCGCATGACGTACAGCTGGAACCAGTTGCGCCCGTGCGGGTTCGCCTGCTTGACCCCCTCGATCGAGGTGGTGCCGAGCGTGGACAGCGTGAACGGGATGCCGGCGGCGCCCGCAGCCCCCGCTCCGGCGATCTCCCCCTCGGTCTGCATGAGACGCGTGAAGCCGGTGGGGGCGATGCCGAACGGCAGAGCCGACGACCCGCCCAGGATCTGGGTACTCGTGTCGACTGACGGCGCGGGCGCCAGGATGCCGGGGTGGAACTCCACGTCCTCGAACGCCTGACGCGCTCGGGCGAGCG
>JAPSIX010000215.1 GCA_031178475.1 Microbacterium sp.
GGATCGGCCACGGCTTCCAGCGGCACCGAGAACGCCGGCGCCTCGACGGCGGGGGGCAGCGGTTCATCCGGCACCGGCGCGTGCTTGGCAATGACGTCGCGGAAGGCGTGGAACTTCTCCGTGAGGTCGCCGGATTCGGAGATGGGTGCGTCGTAGTCGTAGCTCGTGACCATGGGCAGGTACCGGCCGGAGTCGTTCGCGCCGGCCGTGAGAGCGAAGTTCGTGCCGCCGTGCGCCATGTAGATGTTCACCGAGGCCCCGGCCGCCAGCAGCCGGTCGAGGTCTGCGGCGCTGTCTGCGAACGCCGTGGTGTGGTGCTTCTCGCCCCAGTGATCGAACCAGCCGCACCAGAACTCCATGCACATCAGCGGTCCTTTGGGCTGGTGCTCGCGCAGCGTCGCGAGGCGTTCTTCGACCCGGCCGCCGAAGGATCCGGTCATGTGCAGCTCGGGGTGTGAGCCGTTCTCGAGCATGTGTGGGATCGGCTGGTCCACCTGGACGAGCGGAACCGTGATGCCGGATGCCCGGGTGACCCGGATCAGCTCGGACAGGTAGTCCTTGTCGGCGCCGTAGGCGCCGTACTCGTTCTCGATCTGCACCAGGATGACGCTGCCGTCACGGTCGATCTGCCGCGGCGCGATGATCGCGTTGACCTTCTCGAGGTACGCGGTGACCTCGGCGAGGTACGCGGGGTCGGAGCTGCGCAGCCGCATGCCCTTCGCGCGTGTGAGCCAGGTCGGCAGGCCTCCGTTGTGCCACTCGGCGCAGATGTACGGCCCGGGGCGGACGATGGCGTGCAGACCTTCCTCGGCGATGATATCGAGGAAGCGCCCCAGATCAACATCGCCGTCCTGACGCCACTGACCTTCGACCGACTCGTGTGCATTCCACGCGACGTAGGTCTCGATGGCGTTGAGTCCCATCAGGCGCGCCTTGCGGATGCGGTCGCGCCACAACTCCGGGTGTATGCGCGGGTAATGCATGGCGCCGGAGATGATGCGGTGCGGTTTGCCGTCGAGCAGGAAGTCGTCGTCGCCGATGCGAAACCGGGATGCCGGGGAGGAGGTCATGACGTCAGTGTAGGTAAGCGTTTTCCATAGCGCCACTGTTGAAGCGACCCAGGCGGGCCGCATCGCCGGTTCGTCGGCGTCTGCTGAGCGGGTTATGATGGCATGGCGCGTCCTGTTCAGGCGGGGCGCATGGAGACGTCGCATAGTCAGGCCTAGTGCACCACCCTGCTAAGGTGGAGTCCCCTTTAAGGGGACCGAGGGTTCGAATCCCTCCGTCTCCGCCAAAACGAATGAGGGCTCCGTGCAATGCGACCCCTCCGTCCGTTTCCGTGGTGCATCCCGTTCGGGTCGCGAAAACTGCCGCCTCCCGGGCTCCGGTAGCGGCAATTTCTGCGACCTGAGTGCCAGCCCACAGAGCTGGTCGGCAAGTGTCTCTTGCGCGGTCGAAATCCCGAGTCGATCCACGCGCATGGCAGCGGTGATCGGACCGCCCTCAGCCTGGCGATGATCGGCCGGGACTGGATCGAACCACCGCCGACAGGCTGGGCGGAGTTGCCGCAGATCGGCGTGGTGGTGTCGGCGCACGGTGCGTCGATGCGCGCCGACGACAGCGGCACCGAGTCCGGACGGCTGCGCAACCGCCGCTTGTACCTGGCGGTCTGCCGGTTCGTTCCGTAGTGCAGAGGCGCAGGAGTCGGGCTCGATCACTTTCGATGAGCTGGCGGATGCCGTGGCGGGCGGGCCGGTCGGGTTAGGTGGGCTTCTTCCCAGGCACCGGGCTGAAGAGCGTGGTCGTGCTCGAGTCGGCCGCCGCACAGGGTGCGCGGTGAGCGGCTGAGGGCGAGGTCGATGCGCCGGTGTGCGGGGCGCCGCGAGATCCCCTGGTCAACGTCCGACGGCCGTGCTTGAATCCAGACATGACGGGGGAGCACGCTGGGGAACTCGAATCCGAGAGGGTCGCGCGCATCCTGCGCGACGACATCATGTTGGGCAGACGCCCACCGGGCTCGCGGCTCGTCGAACGTGACATCGCCGCCGAGCTGAACGTGTCCCGCCTCCCGGTGCGCGAGGCGATCCGCATCCTCGTCGCGGATGGCATCGCGGTGTCCCGCCCTCGCTCGTGGGCGCGCGTGCGTGAGTTCTCCATCAAGGACATCCAGGACTTCGCCGAGGTGCGTGAGTCGATGGAGACGCTCGTGTTCGTGCTCGCCACCGAGCGTCACGACGAGGCGGGTCTCGCGCGTCTGCGCGCCGTCGTCGAGCAGGAGAAGGCGGCAGTCGCCGCAGGCGACTCAGACGCCGCACGGGCGGCATCCGCTCGGTTCCACCTGACCGCGCTGGCGCTCGCCGGCAACGACATGCTGAACGAGCTGGCAGCGATTCTCGTCACGCGGCTGCGCTGGCTGTTCGGGCAGCACGATGACCTGCCCGAGGTGTCGAGGGAGCACGAGCAGATCCTCGAGATGATGGCCGCTCGCGATGTAGATGCGGTGCGCGAGATGCTGCCGAAGCACCTGGCGAGCGGGCGGGAGATGGCAGAGCGGCGGCTGCGGCGGATGACCGGGGGCGCGGTCTGAGACGCGCTCGTCCCGCGAGCCTCCTGCCGGTACGCTCGATTCTGGAGGTTGCGGTGGGACGAACAGCGGATGCCATCGCCGAAGGCGTCGCGATCGCCACGGCGGCCGCTCGGCTGTCCGTGAAGAACCAGATCCTCGTCGGAACGATCGCCGGGGGTGGCGTCTTCGACATCGACAAGTACTCCGCGCAGGCACGCGACGCCCTTCTGGCGATGGCGCAGGAGTCGGAGCAGGCCGCCGAACTGCTGACCGCCCTGCGCAAGAAGGCGCGCGGTCGGCACTCCGACCCGTCCGGCACGCACGACTATCGCGACCGCGACGTACGGAACCTGAAGCGTCGCATCAAGCAGTCGCTCGGCGTGGCAGGGAAGCTGCGGGAGATGACCGAAGACCCGGAGGCGCTGCGCCGGCTCGTCGAGGACGCCAGGGCCGCGGCCTGGGCTGACGTGCGGGGCAACCTCGACCGTCGACTGCGCGTCGAGGGCATGCGTCCCGACCAGGACCCGGACTACGACAAGATGCGCGACGCGCGCATCCAGGCGCTCAAGCTGGTCGACCTGCAGGCGCTTTCGTCGCAGCAGCGCGCCCGCAAGAAGCGTGAGAAGACCGAGCGGCGGGCGGCTTCGGGCGACGCTGGCGCCTGACCG
>JAPSIX010000216.1 GCA_031178475.1 Microbacterium sp.
CCGTGCGTGCGCGACAGCATGGCGGCATCCGCGTGCTCGACGGCCAGCTCCCGCAGCTTGGCGATCACGGCATCCAGCGCCGGCAGCCACACGTTCTCCACCGCCCGCTTCACCGTGAGCGCGTACGAGGCGGAGTTGACGTCCTCGCTGGTGCACGCGAAGTGGGTCAGCTCAGCGATCCCGTCGAGCCCGAGCGCCGACAGCCGGTCGCGCACCAGGTACTCGACGGCCTTGACGTCGTGGCGGGTGACCGCCTCCTTCTCGGCGAGCCAGTCGATCTCGGCCTGCCCGAAGTCGCGGTACAGCCCGCGCAGACGCTGCTTGTCGGCATCCGACAGTGGCGACGTGCCGAACAGCGATCGATCAGTGAGGGCGACGAGCCACTCGACCTCGACCTCGACGCGGGCGCGGTTCAGGCCCGCCTCCGAGAGATAGTCGGCGAGCCCGGTGACAGCGGCGCGGTAGCGTCCGTCGAGGGGGCTGAGCGGCTGGGGCGGGAGGGAAGGCTGGGAAGTCAGAGGAGGTCCTCCTGCTCGGGGCCCCGCGCGGTGCGGAGCATCATCTGGGGCACCCGCACTGCCGGTTCGAGCTGGCGGAACAGCCCGCGGGTCGCGGTCTCAATCATACTGAGCACCGAATCGAACATCGCGGGGCCGGCGTAGTACGGATCGGGAACGTCCATGCTGGACGCCTGCGGATCGAACGCCCGCAGCAGGGTGACCTTCCCTTCGTCGTCGTCGGTGCGCGCCCAGGCGCGAAGGATGCGCTCGTGGGTGCGGTCGAGGGCGATGATCAGGTCGTTCTCGGCAAAGGATGCCGCGCTGAACTGCTTCGCGCGATGGGCGGACCCGTCGTAGCCGCGACGGGCGAGCGCCTCCAGCGTGCGAACGTCGGCGCGCTCGCCGAGGTGCCAGTCGCCGGTGCCGGCGCTGCGCGAGACGAGGCGCGGCCCCAGCCCCTGAGCGTCAGCGAGCGTGCGCAGCACCACCTCGGCCATCGGAGAGCGGCAGATATTGCCGGTGCAGACGAAGATGACGCGGAAGGGATCCGAGTCGGTCATTGCTCCATTGTGCCGCCATCGCCCAGCCGCGCGCATCGCCCTCCCCGATTCGGCGATCGTGCGACTTCTCCACAGTCCGTGCGGATGCCGGGGGAGTGGACGCCGTCTGCCCCGCACCCTGGACGCATGTACTCCATCGCGATCGCGGAAGCACCGGCAAGTGATGACATGTGGGCGGCGTACACCGCATGGCGGTTGCTCGACGAGGCGGCGATGCTGGCCGCGTCGGCCGAGGGTGCGAGCCGTCGCCTGGCCAGGGAGACGACCTGGCAGTCGAAGGGCGTGCGCGTGCTGCGTGAACGGCTGGCCGTGCTGGGCGATCTGATCAGGACCGAGCGCAGCACGCTCGGCGACCTGCGCGAGCGGCTCGAGCGGGTGAGTATGTGATGGCGGGCGAATTGGACATCACCTCGGGCGGCGCGATCGCCGTCGACTCCGACGCGCTGCGCGAGGTGGGACGCCGGCTGGGTGCGCTGGGGCGGCAGCTGGCGGATGCCGGTGAGCAGGTGCGCCGGGCGTATCACGCGCTCGTCCAGGCGCCGTCGCTGCAGCCGCACGTCGACCTGCCCGGCATGTGGCACTGCGCCGATCAGCTGGAGAGGCTCGCTGCGGAGACCGCCGACGACGCCGCCGGCACCACCCTGATGGCCGACGTGTTCGAGTACGTCGAACTGCGGGCCGAGCAGCAGGCGCTGGCGATCGGGATGCCGGAGGAGGCTGCGGCCCTGCAGATGCGGATCGACACGCTGGCCGAGAGCGACCCGCGCGTGCAGGACATGGCGGCCATGCTCGTCGCGGGATGGGCCGAAGCCCGGTTCGCGGGGATGGATGACCAGTTCCTGGATGACATCCTCGGGCAGCCCGCGGGAGTCGGCGCAGACCCGGTGGCACACACGCTGGTCAGCGCGGGCGGCGTTGCCACCTTCTTCGGGCTCGGGGTCATCCCGTACGGAACGACGCTGGCGGGTCCCGCGGCACCGGTGAAGATCGCTCCCGTCCGCACGGCGAGCGCGGCCGCCGCGCCGAAGTCCCTGGAGGAGTCGCTGCGGCGCATCCCGTACGGCGCCACCGGGCAGGTGCGGGTGGAGAAGTACACGATGGTCGACGGTTCGCGGCGCTTCGTGACGTACATCGACGGCACGCGCACGCTTGTGCCGCTCACGACCGACGAACCGTGGGACATGGGGTCGAACTGGGACCTCTACATGCACAGAGAGCAGGCGGCCTCGCACCACGCGACGGTGCTCGCGCTGGAGGCGGCCGGGGCTCGACCCGGCGACGTGGTGGATCTGGTGTCGTATTCGCAGGGCGCAGCTATCGGCTCTCACCTGGCGATGGACAGCCCGTACGAGGTGCGGGTCAACATCACCGCGGGCAGCCCCGTCGAGCCCTCCCTCACCGACGATCAGGTGCTCGTGCAGCTGCGGCACACCGACGATCCCGTCGGCGGAGGCCTGACCGGAGGGGGTTCGTACGGGGGCACCGGCGCCCCTGGCAGCTTCACGGCGTGGCGCGAGGCCGGCGGCGGCCCCTTCGATCACCCGTTCGTGCCGCACCACTACGACGAGTACCTCGAGACGGCCCGGCAGGTCGACGCATCGGCAGACCCGAGGGTCAGGCAGCTGGACGAGTACTTCGACGAACTCGGTCAGGCGGTGGACATCCAGGTGATGGATTTCGCCGCCGAGCGCCCGTGACCGTGCACGGCGACGGGGTTCAGCGCTTGCGCTTCTGCGGCCGCAGAATGAACCCGAAGACGCCGTTGATGATCGCGATGAGCAGCGCGGCGAGCACACCCCACCAGAACGAGCCGAGCGTGAGCCCCCAGCCGAACCCGGAGGTGATCCAGGCCGTCAGCCAGAGCAGGAACCCGTTGATGATGAGCGCGATGAGGCCGAACGTGAGGATGTAGAGCGGGAAGGCGACGATCTTGATCACCGTGCCGACGATCGTGTTCACCAGGGCGAAGATCGCGCCGACGGCGAGGAGCGTGAGCACGAGCTGCAGCTGGTCTCCCGGCGGGAAGGCCGTGATGCCCACCTGCAGCACCGGGATCAGCGAGACCACCCAGAGGGCGAAGGCGTTGATGACGACGCGAATGACGAAGCGCATGGTGCGTTCAGTCTGACACGTG
>JAPSIX010000217.1 GCA_031178475.1 Microbacterium sp.
GTTCTCATCCAGCCACGTCACCTGCGAGCGCCACATCGTGGCGGAGGTGCGGATGCCGTGCACGAGAACGACCTGGACGCTCATGCTCCCAGCATAGGAAAGCGGGGCCGGTGGATGAACCACCGACCCCGCTCAGGGTGTTTCTACGACGAGCTCAAGAGCCCGTCACGGATTACTTCTCCCACCCGACGTTCTCGACCGGCTGCACGCCGAACAGGTCAAGACCCACGTACGGCTCGGGGGTCAGGTTCGCCAGACCCGTCTTGGCCGCCGAGATCGACGGGCCGTTGTACAGCGGGATGAGGCCCCAGTCCTGGAAGATCTCGGCCTCGAGCTTGATCGCCGCGGCGGTCTGCTCCTCGGGATCCTTGATCGACTCGACCTCTTCCTTGATGCGCTCGTCCATCTCCTTCGTCTGCACGCCGGAGAGGTTCAGGCCCATGTCCGTGCAGTACAGCTGGCAGAACCAGGCCGCACCGAACGGGTCGGAGGAGGTGAAGCGCAGACCGGCGACATCCCAGTTCTTCGACGTGTAGTCGTCGGAGAAGTTCGCCGGCGGACGGACGTCGACCTTCAGGTCGATGCCGACCTCCTTCTGCATGGCCTGCAGCGACTGCGCCAGTGCCTTCTGGGTCGGGTCGTCCGAGAAGATCGGGTACGTGACCGACAGCTTCACGCCGTCCTTCTCACGGATGCCGTCCTCGCCGACGGTCCAGCCGGCCTCCTCGAGGAGCGCCTTGGACTCCTCGGGGTCGAACTTCCAGCCGGCCTCTTCGAGAGCGTTGGAGTAGCCCGGCTGGAACGGGAACAGCGTGAGCGAGCCGGCCGGCTCCTCTTCGTAGTCCAGGCCGTTCCAGGCGATCTGCTTCTGCTGGTCGATGTTGACGGCCTTGAAGAACGCCTCGCGGACCTTGACGTCCTCGAACTGCGGCTTGTCGGCGTCGACCTCGAGGATCGTGTTCGCCGTCTGCGTGGCGCGGTAGATCTCGATGTCCTCCATGTCCGCGACCTGGGCGAGGCGATCCTTGGTGCCCACGCCCACAGTGTCGATCTGGCCGTTCTTGAAGGCGTTGATCGAGGCCTGCGCGTCCATGCCGGTGAAGGTCACACGGTCGAGCAGCGGCTTGTCGCCCCACCACTTGTCGTTCGGCTTGAACGAGACGAACTGCTTGTTCGCGTCGAACTCGTCGATCGTGTACGGGCCGGCACCCCACTCGGCGTGCGGGTTGCCGATCATGGCCGAGTTGAAGACCTCGGGGTCCTCAGCGAGCGCCGGGTGGAGCACGCCGGTGAGGAACGGCATCTGCGGCCAGGCGAACTCGCTCTTGAAGGTGACGATAGCGGTCTTGGGGGTGTCGCCCTGCTCGACCGACTCGATCTCCTTGTAGCCGTCGGTCGCGTTCGGGTTGAAGCCCTCATCGGTCGAACGGTTCGCCTTCCAGGTGGCCTCGATGGCGGTCCAGTCCATCGGAGTGCCGTCGTTCCAGGTCGCCTCCTCGGTGAAGGTGAAGGTGATCTGGGTCTTGCCGTCGACCGTCTCGATCTCCCACTCGTCGAGGTAGGCGTCGTGCTTGTACGGCGTTCCGTCCGGCTCCTGCAGCAGGATCTGCGGCGTGTACCACGCGGCGATGCGTGCGGTGTCGGCGCTGCCGTCGCTGTTGAACGCGTTCAGCTGCTCGGGCACCTCGTTGATCGGGAAGTTGGCGGTGCCGCCTTCCTTGAGGTTCTCGCGGGGCTGGGGGTTGTAGTCCGCTGCGTTGGTGGTGACCTCTTCGCCGCCACCTTCATTGCCGCCACCTTCGTTGCCGGTGTTGGCAGCGCACCCGCCAAGGGCAAGTGCGAGGGCTCCGCTGATCGCGAATGCCCCCATCAGCTTCTGCTGCTTCATGGTGCTCCTTTCGCCTTTCGGCGTGTCATAAGGGGAGGTTAGTTGTCGTGGAGGGCGATGTGGGGCGCTCCACAGTGAATCGCGGCTAACTGTTATCGGACGGTGACCCGGCGGGCCGTGCGCAGGCGAATGCGCGTCCGACACCCGGCCGGCTCACACGGTCGCGGGCCGCGTGCTCATCGTCTCGGCATCGAACACCACGCGCTGGCGGGTGCGCTCGATATCGGGGTCCGGTACCGGGATCGCCGACAGCAGCGCCTGCGTGTACGGGTGCTTCGGGTTCTCGAACACCTGGTCCACGTCGCCGTGCTCGACGAAGTCACCCTTGTACATCACGGCCACCCGGTCGGCGATGTGCCGCACGACGGAGAGGTCGTGCGCGACGAACAGGTACGACAGGCCGAGCTTGGCCTTCAGCTCGTCGAGCAGGTTGATGACACCGGCCTGGATCGACACGTCGAGTGCCGACACCGGCTCGTCGAGCACCACGATCTTCGGGTTGGTCGACAGTGCTCGCGCGATGCCGATGCGCTGCCGCTGGCCACCCGAGAACGCACCGGGGAACCGATCGCGGTGGGCGGGGTTCAGCCCCACCAGATCCATCAGCTCCTCGACGCGGGCGTACGCCTCTTCCTTCGGGGTGCCGATGGCGAACAGCGGCTCCGCGATGATGTCGGTGACGGTCATGCGGGGATCGAGCGCACCCATCGGATCCTGGAACACGATCTGGATGTCGCGGCGCAGCTCTCGCTCGCGCTTGCGGTCGTGCAGGTCGTTGATGCTCGTGCCGGCGATGACGATGTCGCCGTCCTCTTGCTTCACGAAGTCCATGATCTGCAGCAGCGTGGTGGTCTTACCGCTGCCGGACTCGCCGACGATCGCCATCGTCTCACCCTCGCGGATGTCGAAGCTGATGCCGTTGACGGCGCGCACCTCGCCCACCTTGCGCTTGAGGAAGGCGCCCTTCAGGAGCGGGAACGTCTTCGTCATGTTGCGCACTTCGAGCGTCACCGGGCGCTGTTCGCGCGGGATGCTGGTCAGCGCGCTCTCGGGCACCGGCGGCACCGGGTAGACGGGGAGTCCACCGATCCGGCCCTCGTCATCGATCTCGTCGGCACGGATGCACGCGACCAGGTGCGGGACGGCTCCGGAGGTCGCCACCGGAGCGAGGTCGGGCTCGCGCGTCACGCACGCCTCGACCGCGATCGGGCAGCGCGGTGCGAACGGGCAGGCGTCGGGCAGGTCGATCAGCAGCGGCGGGTTTCCCTTGATGGGGAT
>JAPSIX010000218.1 GCA_031178475.1 Microbacterium sp.
GTCGTGTTCCGTGACGAGAAGGTTCTGCTCGGCAAGCGCGCCGACAACGGCGCGTGGCAGACGATCGCGGGCATCGTGGAGCCGGGTGAGGAGCCAGCGGATGCCGCCGCGCGCGAGTGCCTCGAGGAGGCGGGCGTCGTCGTCTCCGTCGACCGGCTCGCGCTCGTGCAGCAGCTCCCGCGGGTCACCTACCCCAGCGGCGACCAGGTCGACTATCTCGACCTGGTGTTCCGCTGCACGTGGGTGTCCGGGGACCCGCATCCGGCCGATGGAGAGCTCACCGAGGTGGGCTTCTACGACCTCGCGGCGATGGGCGACGTCGACGACGCTCACGTGCGCAAGATCGCGCTCGCCATGGCGGAAGACGACCCCGCTCACTTCCGCGGCGGCCGCGTCAAGCGCTGAGCGTCTGCCCTGGCTCGCGCAAGTCCAGCCGCATCAGCACGCGGGGAAAGCCGTCGAGCACCGAACCCGTGTCGGCGGCCTTGACGAAGCCGGCGCTCTCGAACATCGCGCGTGTCCCCACGTAAGCCATCGTCTGGTTGACCTTCTGCCCCTGGTTGTCGACCGGGTACCCTTCGACGGCCGGCGCTCCGCGCTCGCGCGCATACGCGACGGCACCCTCGATGAGCGTATGCATCACTCCCTGCTTGCGATACCCGGGTCGCACTCGGAAGCACCACAGCGACCACACGTCCAGATCGTCCATATGTGGGATCAACCGGTTGCGGGCGAAACTCGTCTCGCGCCTCGGATGAAGCGCCGCCCAGCCCACCGGCTCGCCGTCGAGATAGGCGATCACACCCGGCGGCGGGTCGTGCTCGCACAGCTCGCGCACCCGCTCAGCGCGCGCCTCACCGCGCAGCGCAACGTTCTCTTTGTTTCCGATGCGATAGCTCAGACAGAAGCAGACGTTGGATGTCGGCTTCTTGGGACCGACCAGCGTCGCGACGTCGTCGAAGACCGTCGCCGGGCGCACCTCGATGCTCATGAGGTGAGTCTGCCACCGGCATCCGACACTTCAGCGTTCGTCTCTTCGCCTGCGGCGGTGCGCGCTCAGCGACCGGAGTCGCGCAGCAGCCCCAGTGCGTGCTGGAAGTCCTCGGGGTAGGGCGACGCGAACCGCACCCAATCCCCCGTCGCGGGGTGCGCGAAAGCCAGCTGATGCGCGTGCAGCCACTGTCGCGTCAGTCCCAGTCTGGCCGCCATGGTGGGGTCGGCGCCGTAGAGCGGGTCGCCGACGCAGGGATGCCGGTGCGCCGCCATATGCACGCGGATCTGATGGGTACGGCCGGTCTCGAGATGGATCTCCAGCAGCGATGCCCCCGGGAACGCTTCGAGCGTCTCGTAGTGGGTCACCGACGGCTTGCCGCCGGGCGTGACGGCGAACTTCCACTGATGGTGCGGATGCCGGCCGATCGGTGCGTCGATGGTGCCGACGAGGGGGTCGGGATGCCCCTGCACGACGGCGTGGTAGATCTTCTCGACCGTGCGCTCCTTGAACGCGCGCTTGAGCGCCGTGTAGGCCGTCTCGGTCTTCGCCACGACCATCAGCCCGCTGGTGCCGACGTCGAGCCGGTGCACGACGCCCTGCCGCTCGGGAGCGCCGCTCGTCGCGACCCGGAATCCCGCCGCTGCCAAGGCGCCGACGACGGTCGGGCCTTCCCACCCGAGCGAGGGATGCGCTGCCACGCCGGTCGGCTTGTCCACCACGACCATGTCGTCGTCATCGTGCACGATGCCGAGCTCGGGTACCGCGATCGGCACGATCCGAGGCTCCTCCTTGGGCTGCCAGCTCACCTCGAGCCAGCCGCCGGCGCGAAGCCGGTCGGACTTGCCGAGCATGACGCCGTCCACGCTCACGCCGCCCGCCTCGGCGACCTCAGCGGCGAAGCTGCGCGAGAAGCCGAGCATCTTGGCAAGGCCGGCGTCGACGCGTGTGCCGTCGAGACCGTCCGGCACGGGGAGCGTGCGGGACTCCACGTCAGGCCTCAGTCGGCTTGGAGGCGCCGATCCCGGTGCCGGGCTCCTCGGCATCCGGCCCGACCGCACGGTCGGGCTCCTCGGCGTCCGGCTCGACCGCACGGTCGGGCTCCCTGGTGCCGTCGAGGCGAAGCCCGATCACCACGAGCAGCGCGACGGAGATCATCCCCGAGACGATGAAGATGTCGGCGACGTTGAAGATCGCCGGCATCATCCACGGCATCGAGATCATGTCCACGACCTGACCCATGGCGAAGCCCGGCGAACGGAACAGCCGGTCGGTGAGGTTGCCCAGCACGCCGCCCAGCAGGCAGCCGAGGATCACGGCCCACAGACGCGAGCGCACGCCCAGCGCCTTCCAGACGATGATCGTCGCCACGACGGCGAGAGCGATCGTGAAGATCCAGGTCACGTCCTCGCCGATCGAGAACGCGGCGCCGGAGTTGCGGACGAAGTGCAGCTCCAAGAACTCGCCGAGAACGGGAACCCGCTCGCCCTCGGTCATGTTCTCGATGGTGAGGTGCTTCACAAACTGATCGGCGGCCAGCACGATCGCCGCGAGAATCGCGACGATGGCACCGGCCGCCGACCGACGAAGGGGGCGACGCGCCAAGACGGACCTACAGGCCGATGGCGGACACCGGGGTCGCGTCCGTCGACGAACCCTTCTGGTCCAACTCGCGCAGCTGACCCTCGATCAGCGCCCGCAGCTTGCCGCGGTAGTCGCGCTCGAACTCGCGCAGCTCGGTGATGCGACCCTCAAGGGTGTTGCGCTCGCGCTCGAGACGAGCGGCTTCCTCGCGCTGCTTCGCCTCGGCCTCGGTGCGGATGCGGGCGACCTCGGTCTCCGCCTCCTCGATGAGCTGGCGGCGCTTGGCCTCACCCTCGGCGACGTGCTCGTCGTGCAGGCGCTGTGCCAGCTCGATGATGCCGGCGGAGGTGCTGGTGGCGGCTGCGCCGTCGGCAGCGGCAGGAGCGGCAGGAGCGGCGGGAGCAGCCGCAGCAGCCTGAGCGGGTGCGTTCTCGCCCGACTCGTACGCGGCGAGCTTCGCCTTCAGCTCGTTGTTCTCCTCGATGGTCTTGCGCCATTCAACGACGATCTCGTCGAGGTAGTCGTCGACCTCTTCCGGGTCGAAGCCGTCCTTGAAGCGGACGTGCTGGAACTCCTTGTGGACGA
>JAPSIX010000219.1 GCA_031178475.1 Microbacterium sp.
GCGTGGGAGAGCTTCGAGGTCGATGAGCGCTCAGACCTCAGCTGGGGCGGTGACACGGTCAACCCCCGCCCGCGGGGGAGAATGGAGCCATGACCGTCTCCCTGCTCGGCGCCACCGAGATCCGCCGGCTCGCGAGCGAGCTCGACGTCACGCCCACCAAGAAGCTCGGGCAGAACTTCGTCGTCGACGCGAACACGGTACGGAAGATCGTGCACGCGGCCGCCGTGCGCCCCGGCGAGAGCGTCGTGGAGATCGGACCCGGCCTGGGATCGCTGACGCTCGCGATCCTCGAAGCGGGCGCGTCGGTCACGGCGGTGGAGATCGATCACCGCCTGGCCGCGCGGCTGGCGCAGACCGCGGTCGAGCACGGCGTTCCAGACGGCGCGCTCACTGTCGTCGACGCAGACGCGATGCGGGTGACGGAACTTCCCGGCCGGCCCACCGTGCTCGTGGCCAACCTGCCGTACAACGTGTCGGTGCCCGTGCTGCTGCACTTCCTGGAGACGTTCCCCGCCCTGCAGCGCGGTGTGGTGATGGTGCAGGCCGAGGTCGCAGAGCGGCTCGCCGCGAAGCCCGGTTCGAAGATCTACGGCGCACCGAGCGTCAAGGCCGCCTGGTACGGGCCCTGGCGGCTGTGCGGCACCGTCTCGCGGCAGGTGTTCTGGCCGGTGCCGAACGTCGACAGCCTGCTCGTCGGTTTCGAGCGCGACCTCACCCCCCGCGGCGGTGACGACGAGCGCCGGCGCACGTTCCAGATCGTGGACGCCGCGTTCAACCAGCGCCGCAAGATGCTCCGCCAAGCGCTGTCGAGTGTCTTCGGCGGCTCCGCCGCGGCATCCGAGGCTCTGGAAGCGGCCGGCGTCGCCCCCACCGCCCGCGGCGAGGACCTCACCGTCGACGACTACCATCGCATCGCCCTCATCGACGTGTGACGAACGGCGCGGTCGCGGGAGCGCATCCGGCGCCCTGCTCGGGCTAACCTGGCACCGTGACCGAAACGCGCTTCCGCTCCGACGTCCCCGAACTGCACCGGCCGTACACCGCGGCGTCCGATCGGTACGGCAGGTTCGCCTACCGCCAGGTCGGCTCGTCCGGACTGTACCTGCCCCCGATCTCGCTGGGTCTGTGGTGGAACTTCGGCGACAACATCCCGCTCGACAATCAGCGGGCGCTGCTGCGGCACGCCTTCGACAGCGGGATCACGCACTTCGACCTGGCCAACAACTACGGCCCGCCGTACGGGTCCGCCGAGAAGAACTTCGGCCGCATCTTCGCCGAAGACCTGCGTCCGTACCGGGATGAGCTGATCATCTCGTCCAAGGCCGGCTGGGACATGTGGCCCGGACCGTACGGCGACCTCGGCAGTCGCAAGTACATCCTTGCGAGCGCCGAGCAGTCGCTCACGCGCATGGGGCTCGACTACGTCGACATCTTCTACTCGCATCGCGTCGACCCCGTGACGCCGATCGAGGAGACCGTGGGCGCTCTCGACGCCCTGGTCCGCCAGGGCAAGGCGCTCTACGTCGGCATCTCGTCGTACAGTGCCGAGCGCACCGCCGCGGCCGCGGCCGTCGCCGGCGAGCTGGGCACGCCGCTCGTGATCCACCAGCCCGCGTACTCCATCCTCAACCGCTGGATCGAGGGTGCTCTCACCGACACCCTCGCCGCTGAGGGCATGGGTGCGATCGCCTTCACACCGCTCGCGCAGGGGCTGCTCACCGACAAATACCTCGGCGACGGCACCGCGCAGCGGGCTCAGAAGCGCGGATCGCTGCCCGAGAAGCCGGTCTCCGACGAGGGGCTGCGGGTGCTGCGCGGACTGAACGACATCGCCGCCGCGCGCGGGCAGTCGCTCGCTCAGCTCGCGCTGCAGTGGACGCTCCGCAACCCCGTGGTCGCGTCGGCGCTGATCGGCGCCTCGCGCACGGAGCAGCTCGATGAGAACATCGCGGCCCTCGACGGCCCCGAGTTCACTGAGGACGAACTCGCGGCGATCGACGGTCTGTCGGACGGCATCGACGTCAACCTGTGGGCCACCTCTTCGGAGCTCTGAGAACAGCGTGAGTCTGGCGCAGCGCTCGGATGCCGTGCACGTGCGCGCCCCGGGCAAGATCAACGTCTACCTCGGTGTCGGCGCGCGGCACGACGACGGATATCACGCGCTCGCCACGGTCTTCCAGGCGGTGTCGCTCTACGAGGACGTCTTCGCGCACCCCGCCGCGGACTTCTCGGTCACTGTGCGCGGCGCCGCCGACCCGGCATCCGTTCCCACCGACGACCGCAACCTCGCGCTGCGCGCCGCCAAGCTGCTCGCCGAGGAGACCGGCGTCAGCGACGGTGTCGCCCTGGAACTGCGCAAGGGCGTGCCGGTCGCGGGCGGAATGGGTGGCGGTTCGGCGGACGCGGCCGCCGCCCTGGTCGCCTGCGATGCGCTGTGGGGCACCGACCTCGGCACCACCCGGTTGCACGCGCTCGCCGCACGGTTGGGCGCGGACGTGCCGTTCGCGCTGCACGGCGGGACGGCGGTCGGCACGGGGCGCGGAGATCGCCTCACCCCGGCACTGGCCCGTGGGCGGTTCGACTGGGTGCTCGTCACCAGCGAGCAGGGCCTGTCGACCCCCGACGTGTACGGCCGGCTCGATCGGATGCGAGAGGGCAGTGCGCTCGCTGACGACGAGCCCCTGTCGCTCGACGTTCCGGTGGGGGTGCTGCAGGCGCTGCGCGCCGGTGACGCGCAGGCACTGGCCCCGGTGATGATGAACGACCTCGAAGCGGCGGCGGTCGCCGAACGCCCTGAGCTCGACCTCGTGCTGGCCGACGGCGTGCGCGCGGGAGCGCTGACCGGCATCGTCTCCGGGTCCGGCCCGACGCTCGCCTTCCTGTGCGCAGGACCCGAAGCGGCGAGGACCGTCCAAGAAGAGCTGCGCGTGACCGGGCGCGAGGCGCTGCATGTGCACGGCCCGGTGGCGGGGGCCCGCATCATCGGGTGAGCAAGCCGGCCCGGAGTCGCGGCGGTAGCCTTGACCGGACATGGCACATCTTCTCGGAGCCGAAGGGCTCCACCTCGAGT
This sequence comes from Microbacterium sp., assembly GCA_031178475.1. Classification (GTDB taxonomy): domain Bacteria; phylum Actinomycetota; class Actinomycetes; order Actinomycetales; family Microbacteriaceae; genus Microbacterium. The sequence goes on from JAPSIX010000219.1 coordinate 3,071, forward strand.
TCCCCACCCGCATCGTCTTCGACTCGATCACCATCGGCGTCGAGGAGGGTGATCGGATCGGCATCGTCGGACGCAACGGCGACG